>JASLEN010000283.1 GCA_030151105.1 Dysgonomonas sp. | reverse complement strand
GTTCTTGCTCCCTTCGATGCCGGTGACCGAACCGGTGTTCACGATCGCACCGCCATAGGGAATGTGCTTTGCGGCCTCCCGCGCCATGAAGAAGTAGCCGTAGAGGTTGGTCTTCAGCGTCCGGTCGAAATGCTCGTCCGTCAGATGATCGATGTCCGGCACGTGCTCCTGGTAGGCGGCGTTGTTGACCAGGATGTCGAGATGTCCGAGCTCTTGAACCGTCACACCTTTCGATCGTGAAGATATCAATAGCCTTTCTTCAAAGCTTGACGATGTTACTGATCTGATCAACAGTTGTGCTAAACGTATCATGCTCTACAATCCGAAATCACTTCCTGAGAGTGCAGGTAGATTGGCAGGTTTGGTAAACGAAGCAGCAGCTACTCTACATCTTGCAATCGGCGAATTAGCAGTTATGCGCCAAAGCCCTGAGAAAATCAAGGAATATTGCAAGCAACTAAATGAAATAGAAAACAGAGCAGATGATGTTTATGAACATTTCCTTATTGATCTGTTTGAAAATGAAAAAGATGCTATTGAAGTCATCAAGCTAAAAGATATTTTACATGAGCTAGAACGTGCAACTGACGCTGCCGAAGCTGTAGGTAAAATCATCAAAACGATCATCATAAAATACACATAATGGATGGAATGACATTATTAATCATAATTATAGTTCTTGCTATAATTTTTGATTTTATCAATGGGTTTCATGACGCGGCCAACTCTATTGCAACAGTAGTATCTACCAAGGTTCTATCACCTACTGTAGCTGTTATCTGGGCTGCATTCTTCAACTTCGTAGCCTACTTTATAGCCAAATATATTATTGGAGGTTTTGGAATTGCCGACACGGTGTCCAAAACTGTTAATATGGATCATGTAATGAGTATGATGGCAAACCCATCACACGTAATTATAGCTGGTCTAGTAGCTGCTATTACGTGGAATCTAGTGACATGGAGGCTTGGAATTCCATCATCATCATCACACACCCTCATCGGTGGATTTGCTGGAGCAGGTATTGCCGCAGCAGGTTTTTCAGCAGTACATGCTGGTGTAGTGGGAATAATTGCATTGTTTATAGTTGTAGCTCCACTACTGGGGATGGTGATGGGAAACATTATCACTATAATCACCATGCATCTAGCAAAGAAAGCAAAGCCTGGACCTGCCGAGCGTTGGTTCAAACGACTACAACTGATTTCATCGGCACTACTAAGTATTTCTCATGGATTGAATGACTCACAAAAAGTGATGGGTATTATTGCTGCAGCACTAATTGCTGAATCATATGCCAATCCTGACATTCACCCTTGGTTGTACATGAGATCTATGGACGACATGCACGATTGGGTTCCACTAGCTTGTTTCACGGCTATTGCCCTAGGAACAATGGGAGGTGGATGGAAGATCATGAAAACGATGGGAAATCGCATCACGAAAATAACTCCCGTAGAAGGATTTACAGCACAAACAGCAGGAGCAATCACTATTTTCATAGCTGAATTCTTGCACGTGCCAGTAAGTACTACTCACGTAATATCAGGAAGTATAATCGGAGTGGGCTCTGTAAAGAGACTCTCGGCTGTGCGCTGGGGGATTACAAAAGACCTAATGATAGCATGGGTACTCACTATTCCAGTAAGTGCAGTGATGGCAATATTAGTTTATCATGTGCTCGGAATATTTCTTTAACTAAAAGAATTTGATTATTCACTGTAAAACAGTATCTTTGCACCGATTTTCCGAGAGGAAGGTCGGTGTTTATATTTTAAGAATAAACATCTAATGTCTAACTTTTAATTTTTACTGATCAATATTCTGGTAATATAGATCGCACGAATAACAAATGAGTGATTTTTTAAAAAACGTACAACCAGTTTCTGATTTTGACTGGGAAGTATTTGAACAAGGGGATTCTTTCTTACAACAAAACAAGGAAGAACTGATTAAAATCTATGACCAATCTTTGAGCAAAATTAATGACAAAGAAGTGGTTGTTGGTAAAGTTATTTCTGTTAGTAAGCGTGAAGTAGTTATCAATATCGGTTACAAATCTGACGGTATTGTATCTATGGGTGAATTCCGTTACAACCCAGAGTTGGCTGTAGGAGACGAAGTAGAAGTATTTATCGAAAGTCAAGAAGATAGCCACGGACAACTTGTACTATCACATAAAAAAGCTCGTGCTACACGCTCTTGGGATCGTGTTAACGAAGCTCTTGAAAATGACGAAATCATCAAAGGTTATATCAAATGCCGTACTAAAGGCGGTATGATTGTTGACGTATTTGGAATCGAAGCATTCTTGCCAGGTTCTCAAATCGACGTTAAACCTATCCGTGACTATGATGTATTCGTAGGAAAAACTATGGAATTCAAAGTGGTAAAAATCAACCACGAATTCAAAAACGTTGTTGTATCTCACAAAGCTCTTATCGAAGAGGAATTGGAACAACAAAAGAAAGAAATCATTGGCAAACTGGAAAAAGGACAAGTGCTTGAAGGTACTGTTAAAAACATCACTTCGTATGGTGTATTTATCGACCTTGGTGGCGTAGATGGTCTTGTACACATCACTGACCTATCTTGGGGTCGTGTACAACATCCAGAAGAAGTGGTTGAACTAGATCAAAAAATCAACGTTGTTATCCTTGACTTTGATGATGACAAAAAACGTATTGCTCTTGGTCTTAAACAACTTACTCCTCACCCTTGGGATGCTCTTGATGCTAACCTACAAGTTGGAGACAAAATCAAAGGAAAAGTGGTAGTTATGGCTGACTATGGTGCGTTCATCGAAATCGCTCCAGGTGTAGAAGGACTTATCCACGTATCTGAAATGAGCTGGGCACAACACTTACGTAGCGCTCAAGACTTCATGCAAGTAGGAGACGAGATCGAAGCTGTTATCTTGACACTAGATCGTGAAGAAAGAAAAATGTCTCTTGGGATCAAACAATTGAAACCAGATCCATGGGAAAACATCGAAACTAAATATCCAGTTGGAAGCACTCACACTGCAAAAGTTCGTAACTTTACAAACTTTGGTGTATTTGCTGAAATCGAAGAAGGTGTAGATGGATTGATCCATATTTCTGACCTATCTTGGACTAAGAAAATCAAACACCCAAGTGAAGTAACTCAACTAGGTGCTGATATTGAAGTACAAGTTCTTGAAATCGATGTTGAAAATCGTCGTTTGAGCCTTGGTCACAAACAATTAGAAGAAAACCCTTGGGATGTATTCGAAACAGTATTCACTGTAGGTTCGGTACACGAAGGAACTATCATCGAAATGGTTGACAAAGGTGCAGTTATCTCTCTTCCTTATGGCGTAGAAGGTTTTGCAACTCCAAAACACCTAGTGAAAGAAGACGGATCTCAAGCGAAACTTGAAGAAAAACTAGACTTCAAAGTTATCGAATTCAACAAAGATTCTAAACGTATCATTGTTTCTCACAGCCGTATTTTTGAAGATGAAAATCCAGATCTACAAGTAGAAGCTGCTGAGAAAAAACAAAAAAGAGCTCCTAAGAAAGATTCTGCTCCTGCATTAACTCAAACTAATGTTGAGCGTTCTACTCTTGGTGATCTTGACGAGCTACAAGCTCTTAAAGAAAAACTAGAAGGAGGAAAATAATAGTCCCTGACTTTTCGGTTGGCTGACGCCAGTCGATATTCCTTTAAACTATATTGAAAATCGGAGTTGTTAATTTCAACTCCGATTTTTTTGTTTATATTCGAATTGAATGAAGTTAAATCTAAAAGAACTATTATGAAGAAGATATACTTATTTTTTATCTGTATTGGGGCAACAGCAACACTTCTTGGACAAACTATTAAAAGAGAGTTTATAATTGAAAACATTTATAAAGAGAGTGGTTCTCAGATAATCATCATGAACCACAATGATACTTTATATAAAGTAACAAATGCTCAGTATGCGATTCCATATAGTAAATGTGATGAAAAAATAGAGATAGGAGGAAAATATAAACTTATGATTGAACAAATATACCCAACTAAGGAAATGTCAAATATGTTTTATAGTCTTAGAGTCAGTGCTGTTAATGGGATAGCTATCGAAGATAAATATCATAATACTATATACAAAACCAAAAACTTAATAGGGCTTTGCATAATAGGAGAAAACAACTAATTATCTATATACTAGAAGCAATAAACAAGCGAGTTGACCTAAAACAAACGTGATAATAAGGTAATTAACCTCCACATTTTAGAGATCTGAGAATGTTACTTTCATTACATTCGCAATCTTTTTACAGTCCAAACAATTGACATACACTAAAATAAAAAAGGTAGCGACCTATTTAGCTATGGATGTTACCTTTGTTACTATCGTTACCCTTTGAGAGATATCAGCTTATAATCAGAGCCATTTCTTCCTCTTAAAATAGTAAAGAATTACAACCACTGCTGCTATCATCAGACCGATAGAGAACTCATACCCGTAAGCCCAATTAATTTCAGGCATATCGATAAAGTTCATCCCATAGATACTGGCAATGAGCGTAGGAGGCATGAAGATGACAGAAATCACAGTAAACATTTTGATAATCTTATTCTGCTCAATGTTCACAAACCCGAGGAAAGTATCTTGTAGGTAATCAAGTCTATCGAAGCTAAACTTGATATGCTCTAGAAGGGAGTTGATATCCTTGATGAGAATATTCAGCTTGCCACGCAAATCATTGGGAACAATTTCGCTCTTTAACATACTAGAAACTGAACGCTGTTTGTCAATAATATTCTCTCGTAGGAGCATCGTTTTTTCCTGAAGGTCTTTTATTTCCAACAGGATAGCCTCATCAGCATCTTGAATACTATTACTCAATTCTGTTATCCGTTGCGTCATATTCTCAATCATATCCGCATCTATTTCGATACGTGTTTCGAAGAGAGCCACGAAGACGTGGAAGCCTGTAGGATAACTCTTTGGATTCGCCATCAAGCGTTTTACGACCTCGTGGAACGAGAGCAAGTCTTCATCACGAACTGTAATGAGCAAATCGTTTTTGAGAATAAACGATACTGCTTCTTTCTCAAAAGTATCAAGTAAAAAGTTGGAATTTATGACCAAAGAATCGGATGTTTCGATATATCGAGACGACATCTCAATTTCAATCATTTCTTCTTCCTCTTGAATATAAATTTTGAGATAATCCTCCAATTCATACTCAATATCTTCGTCCACATTGTTAAGGTCTATCCACAAAAAGCTATCAATAGCCTTTGTTTTCAAAAACTCAATACTTCTACTTAAACGAATTATATTATCCTTGTGATAGAATAGTCTTACTTCTGACATCTATTTCTTCTATTTTACTCATTAACGACTCACCTATTGCCTAGGCATATTCTCCGATACAATATTTGTCAGCTCCTCAAATTGGGCTACTGACAATCGCTCGGGTCGCTCAGTAAACAAAGAATTAGAATAAATGGAGTTGTCTTTGCCTAACAGACTCTTTAGAGAACTACGAAGCATTTTTCGTCGCTGATTGAAGGCTGTCTTCACAACCGTTTTGAATAGTTTCTCATCACAGTTTAGCGTTTTTCTATCATTACGAACCAAGCGAATTACGGCAGACTTAACCTTTGGTGGTGGATCAAACACCTTTTCACTTACAGTGAATAGATATTCAACATCATACCATGCTTGCAAAAGCACACTTAGGATTCCGTATGTCTTGCCACCAGGCTTTGCAGTAACTCTTTCGGCTACTTCTTTCTGGAACATTCCTGTACAGCAAACAACTTTTTCTTTGTGATCTAGAACCTTGAAAAGAATTTGTGATGATATGTTGTAAGGGTAATTCCCTATCACACAAATTTGTCCTTCTAGTATTTCCTCCAAATTGAGTTCCAAAAAGTCTCCTTCTATTATATTATTTCCCAAAGCTGGAAAATGTTCGTGAAGATATGGAACAGATTCTCTATCAATTTCAACAACTGTTACAGGATTGGTTTTCTCTAACAAGTATTGCGTAAGAACACCCATACCAGAACCAACCTCTACCACTGGAAGGTTTGGAAAACCATCGATAGTATCGGCAATTTGCTTGGCAATCGTCAAGTCTTTTAAGAAATGTTGTCCTAAAAACTTTTTGGGTCTTACTTTTTTCATAGAGCTATAGTCAGATAATATTTATGATTAAATTAAGCCTATAAGAGAATAAACGAATACAAGATTTTACATGTCAATCCGTTTAATATCATAAAATCACTATATTTGTGGTGCAAAGGTAGTATTTTGATTGTAAATTGCAGTCATCAAACTCATCTTTATTAATTCATAATAGTTATAAGAATACTGAATGACTGACTCGATAGAATACGAAGAGAAGCCTAAAAAGTCGCTACTTAATAGGATTATCACCATTGTGCTCCCACTAGCTTTGGGTGCAATTATAGTATATTTTCTCCTTAGAGATATTGATCTGGGGGCAATGTGGGAAATAATGAAAGATGCTAATTGGGCTTTCCTCTTGTTGTCTCTCCCTTTTGTCATTCTAGGACACTCTATCCGAGGCTTTAGATGGGGATTATTGATGAAACCCTTAGGTTATAACCCAAGTAGAAAACGTTTAATATTTTCTATTCTTGGAGGCTATGCCATCAACTACGGCATCCCAAGAGCGGGAGAAGTGTGGCGATGTGGCATAGTTGCAAAAGACGAGAAAGTACCTTTTACGACATTATTGGGCACAATGCTCTTGGATAGAGTTTTTGATACCATTACGGTAGCCTTAATTGTATTAGCAGCTGTTGGATTCAATGCTAACTTCTTCATAGAGCAATTGCAACACAATCAAGAAACATTTGATACGGTAGTTGCTGCTGTCAAATCTCCTACTCCTTACATTATAATGGGGCTCGTTGTTTTGATCATCTTTGTTACGTTCAAATATTTTGACGATAATAAAATTGTAGCCAAAATAAAAGATGCTCTCAAAAGCATGGGAAATGACATGCGCGAAATATGGAAGATGAAAGAAAAAGGATGGTTGCTACTATACACGCTAGGTATTTGGGTGTCTTACTTCTGCTTTTTCTACATCTCATTCTTTGCATTCGACTTTACTGAAAACCTTGGAATCACCGCTGGTTTAATTGGTTTTGCTCTCAGCAGCTTGAGTATGGGAATTCCTACAAATGGAGGGCTAGGGCCATGGCAAGTGGCAGTTATAGCTGCGTTGACTCTATATGGTGTAAATCAGCTATCTGCTACGGCTTTTGCAACAGGTGTATTTATGATACAATCTTTCTGGCAAATTCTTGTAGGACTAGCATCTATAGGCATTCTTGCTTTTATGAAAAAAAGAG
>JASLEN010000491.1 GCA_030151105.1 Dysgonomonas sp. | reverse complement strand
AGATAAAAAATAGATTTAAAATTGATTCCAGCTTGCTCCGACATTCCTATTTCACACGTTCTACTTGTAGAATATCCAGCATTGCAATCCTCTGGAATTTGTGCTTTCAAGTCTCTCAGCCCGTGTTTGTTTAACTCTGGATAAGTAAATCCTCTATCACCAGCAAACCCACAACAATTGCTCTCTACCAATGTAACCTTCTCAGCACATTGCAACGAGAGTTCATAAAGCATATCTTCCTTCGCAATTTTCTTCACCGAGCAAACAGGGAACACAACAGTCTCTTTTTTCTTATTTTTGACCTCCAGTTTTGGCATCACATGCTCATACATGAATTCAATAGGATCATAAACTTTCATATCGGTACGTTTGAAGCCTTCCATGAAAGTATAAAAGCATGGGCTCATGTCGAACAGTATAGGAATTTGACCTTTAACCGATTCTTCGTACAAGGTATCCTCTAATTCCTTTCTCTTTCTAAATCCCTCTTCTTTAAGTCCTTTACTACTAAAAGCCATTCCACAACATAGCTTATCTATATTCTTAGGATAAATAATACTATACCCAGCACGAATAAGCAATTCTTCAGTTTTTTCAGTTAGTTGTACCTCGTCTTTTTCGTATGATTTAGATGTCCCCATCGTCCGATTGATACATGAAGGGAAGTAGATAACTTGATGCTCTCCTTGAGGATTTACAACATTTCCACTTATTTTCTTCGCTCCTTTGGGCATTTCCTTATTCCAAAGAGGAATATTATCATCCGTAACAACTCTTAATCCTTTAGAAACGGCTCCCATCAAAGAACTACCTAATACGGTATGAGCCAAATCCACAGCATTGAGCATCGTTCTGCCAAGTGATGTAGTTCCAGCCATTCTTTTACCGATGAATGCGGCATTTTTATTCGCTTTCTTCGAATTATCATAGAAACGCTGTTGCTTCACAAACTTACCTGTATCTATATTAACAGGGCATGCTAGCGCACACAAGCCGTCCGTAGCACAGGTTTCATCAAAGAAATATTGCGCATCACGCTTCATCATAGTCAAACGATGCGAATCTGCACCAGACTCTGTCAAAGCTGCAATTTCACGAGCAATGACAATACGCTGACGAGGCGAAAGCGTTAAACCCTCTGCAACACAACTAGACTCACAAAAGCCGCATTCCATACATTTATCAATCAACTCATGAGCAGCAGGTAAAGGTTTTAGATTCTCTAGGTGAGCAAATTTATTTTTATTGATGATAACTCCAGGGTTTATTAGATTCTTAGGGTCAAAAGCAGCTTTTAAACGTAACATCAACTTATAAGCGGTTTCGCCCCATTCTTTTTCTACAAATGGAGCCATGTTTCGCCCAGTTCCGTGCTCTGCTTTTAACGAACCATTGAACTGAGTTACCACAATTTCGACCAGTTCATCCATCATATTGGCATAACGCTTCACTTCATCTTCTCTTCCAAAATCTTGTGAGAAAGTCAAGTGTAAATTTCCATCGAGCGCATGCCCAAAAAGAACAGCATCTGTATATTGATACTTTTTAAAGAGCTCTTGTATGGCAATTGCAGCTTCAGCAAGACTTTCAATAGGGAAAGAAACATCCTCAATAATACAAGATGTACCTGTTTTACGCAAACCACCGACAGTCGAAAGCAATCCTTTACGCACCTTCCAATTAAAATTATATTCTTTAGGATTAGAAGTAAACCAATATGGTAAGAGGGTAGGGATATTTGCAATAGCATCATTTATAGCATCTTGCTTTTGATTCATCACTCGAATTTCATTTGCCTGACATTCAACAAGTAATGCGCAAGCAGTTTCGGGCAATGTTCGGAAATATCCTGGCGCTTCTTTATCATTTTCAATAGAACGAATACTTGCTCTATCTAACAATTCGACAGCAGAAACAGGGCTATTTTTCAAGAATGGAACAGCTTCGCAAGCTCGGATAATAGTATCAAAGATGATTAATGCACATGATTTATATTTCTCATCTACAACGGTTTCATACGTCACGTTAGAAATAAATGCAAGTGTACCTTCCGATCCTACCATCAAATGCTTAATTATCTCGATAGGCTCAGTAAAGTCAACAAAGGCATTTAGACTATAACCCGTTGTATTTTTAATTTTAAACTTATTTTTGATACGCTCATAAAGTTCTTTATTTTCTTTTATCTCATCTCGAATTTCAGTGATTTCATCGATTAAATGTTTATGAACCTTTTCGAAATTACTTATGCTCTTGCTATTAGATGTATCAAGAATAGTACCATCATACATCACCAAACGAAGGTCAGCAATCGTCTTGTATGAGTTTTCTGTAGTACCACAACACATTCCACTAGCATTATTTGCAACAATACCGCCAATCATGGCAGCATTTATGGATGCAGGATCTGGACCTATTTTTCGTCCATAAGGACGTAGAACTTTATTTGCTGTTCCACCAATAATACCTGGCTGTAGCGATATTAAGTGTCCATCATCAACAACCTTATAGTTTTTCCATTTATGAGTAGCTACAAGAAGAACTGAATCTGAAATAGCTTGTCCTGAAAGACTTGTACCAGCTGCACGATAGGTAACAGGAATATTAAGTTTGTTGCTCTGCTTCAATACTTCTATAACTTCTTCTTCGCTATGCGCTAATACAACAAGCTTAGGAATGAGTCTATAGAAACTAGCATCTGTACCATACGCCAAAAGTTGAAGTGGATTAGTTATTAGTCGTTTAGAATCTATAACCTTAGTCAACTGCTCATAAAGTATGGCATAATTTTCCTGTAACATAATATAATGTGTTTTTTAGTAATATATTTCAGCACCAAGATAACAATTAAGACAATAGGTGGATGAAATATTTTTCTATATTTTGAACGTTATGTGTTATTTTGAACGAGACTGAATAGTGGTGAAACCAACTAAACTATCATACTTTTGTCCAACAGGACGATAATAAACATAGATAGAGTATTCATTCTCTGATTCATAAAAATTACCCTCAACATCTGCAGTTGAAAATCCATCTTGATTTTGTGTCAAATATTGATAGTTATATATTCCTTGCTTAAGCAGTAGATTGAGATAATATTCGCTATTTTCTTTATCATATATCATCTTATACTGCTCACTAAATGTGTTATTTGCAAAAGCTCCGTTTAAATAAATATCCTTTGTCAACGGACTATCTGCATGCAATGTAAAGTGTACAAAGAAATAATCGCCTTCTTTTTCTACATCATCTGCTTCTGTATTTCGATAAATAACTCGTCCATTCTGATCTTGATCGTAACTATATGATCCTCCTTCTTTTATCTTATTAGGCACTAGATACATGTGGTAGTTAGGGCGTTGAAACTGAATATGAGCAACGTTCTTACCATTAAATTTATAGCTAGACATATCGAAACGATGATATTCATTGCCAGCTTCAAAGATTAAATTCTTATTACTCTTATATCTCAATTTTGAAGGCATTATATAGTTTGGCTTGATATTCTTGACCTCGCTATCTAATCGATTATTTTGTCTAACAAACACCTTAAAGTCATTCTTAACATCTCTCAAATTTAGTTTATAATTCAAGTCGAACGAAAGTTGATGATGTTCTTTATTCGCGTCTATATCCGTCACACTAGACACTTCAGGCATAATGCCCACCACATTCTCTAAAACAGAAAAACAAGCAGTCATCAAAATCTCTTCCTCTCCAAGTTCTTCGTCATAGACCAATATAGCATAGTTTCCAGCCAACTTAGGTTTTACATCTTTGTTAGGTATTTGCAAATTATAGTGAGTATATAATACGGTTGTATTTATTGACACATCATAATCTTCAATAGGATTATCATCAAATCCATCTAGATACTCAATCTCAGACAGCTCTCTGTTGGGAGTCCAATCTGCATTACAATAAATAATCTTGTAACGCAGTCTAGCATTAGTCTCTTCTGAGACTTTATCAAATCCAACATGTAAATAATCTGCTGAACCCAAATTGATTATTGGATAGCTATCCCATTTTTTATTTGCCAAAACTTCTATCGAATGTATATCATCAGAAAGAGGCATAGTTCGATAAGATTGCGCAAATAAACTACTAGACAACAAAAAAAGAAAAGAAAGTACAATAGACTTATTCATCATTATATTTTTAACCTTAAGACAAGCAAATATAATAAAAAAACTGTAGAGCTAAATTGCTCCACAGTTTTAATATGTTAGATATCCTAATCTTCTATTTATTCAATTCCGATATCCATATTGTGGAATACGTTTTGAACATCATCATCTTCTTCAAATTTGTCGAGCATTTTTTGCACTTGTGCCATTTGCTCTTCATCTAGTTTTTTAGTATCCATTGGTATACGCTCAAATTCAGCACTTTGAATTTCATATCCGTTAGACTCTAAATATTTTTGAATATCAGAGTATGATTTAAATTCACCATAAAGAAC
>JASLEN010000490.1 GCA_030151105.1 Dysgonomonas sp. | reverse complement strand
ATGCCTACAAAAACGAGTAGCATCCCAAACGACATCCAGCCGTATCTGCTGATTGCCGCATTCGAAGATTTATTTTTAGGATTCTTCGCCATTTTCTATCTCACTTCACTTTATATACGGGCTCGGTGTTGAGTTTTATATCCACACCTTTGCTCTTTACCAACGATTCGACTTTGGTTTCTCTACTAACTCCTATTAATTTTGCTGAAATGGTGAGTGACTCATATTTTACATCTCTCAACTCATGTTGCAGTTTCTCTATTTGAGACATCTTGTCAATACAGCTAAATCTATTACTGATATATAACATGATGATGGCAATGAAGAGAATGATGAAACGGATGTTTTTGATAATAATGTCCTCTGCCAAGATGTTACCTCCCAGCACATACATTATTCTCTTTTTCACGTCTTTCCCTTTCATTCCTTTTGTTTCAGTTTTTCGGCTATTCTCAATTTTGCACTCCTAGCTCTAGGATTGCGTTCTATTTCCTCATCACTAGGTACTATTACTCTATTATTGACTAATTTGAAAGGAGTCTCAATGTTGCCATAAAAGTCTTTTACTACTTTTCCCTCAAAATTACCTGTTTTGAAGAAGTTTTTAACCAATCTATCTTCGAGTGAGTGATAGGTAATGACTGAGATACGCCCTCCTACTTTTAATAATTCTAAAGCTTGCTCAAGCATTTCCCGTAAGGTCTCCATCTCTTCGTTGACCTCTATTCGCAGTGCTTGAAAAGCTTGTGCTAACACTTGCTTTTCCTTCTTGTTTTTACCTACAAATGGGTCTAAAACATCTAGTAGGTCAGAGATTGTCTCCAATGGACTCTCATTCCTTCTTCTTACGATGGCTGCGGCAATTCTACGTGATTGCTTCAATTCGCCATAGAGGTAGAATACATCAGCCAAATCCTCTTCCGAGTAAGTGTTGAGTATAGTGGCTGCATTCTTTTTACCTCTTTGATTCATGCGCATGTCTAGCGCTCCATCCTCAAAGCGGAAAGAAAACCCTCTGTCTCCTTCATCAAAATGATGAGACGAAACTCCTAAGTCTGCAAGTAAAGCATCTATATGCTCCTCGTCGTGATATTGAATAAAATTCTTCAAATATCTAAAGTTGCTTCGCACAAAAGTGAAGCGCTCATCGGGCTGGATGTTGTTTATAGCATCCTCATCTTGGTCGAATGAATATAGATGCCCATCATTACCCAAGCGTGAGATTATTTCTTTAGTGTGTCCTCCTCCTCCAAAAGTAACATCCACACAGATGCTGTTGGGCTGAATATTCATCCCATCTACACTCTCTTTCAGAAGCACTGGAACGTGATATACTTTTGTCATTGATTCGGATTTATTTCTTTGTTCATTAATTGTTCTAACATTGCTCCAAAATCTTCAGCTGGTAGAAGTGTCTCTTCGAGCGCATCTTTTGCCCAGATTTCTATGGTGTTATCTACACCTATAAAACGGACTTCAGATTCTATTTTTACCATCTCTTGATATCTTTTTGGGATTAAAATACGTCCATTGGCATCCATTTCCAGTCTTTCGGCATTTACTACAAATTGGCGCAGAAGCTGTTGCTGAGCTTTGTCCCATCTACTTAGGCGAGCTCTAAGTTGAGCGATTTCAGAATTCCATATCTCTTGCGGATACAGAACCAAACAGTTTTGGAAAATATCTTTCCGTAGAATTAATGTGTTCTGAGCAGCTGCAAGAAGTGGCTTGCGAAAAGCTACAGGCACAAAAACTCTTGCTTTTGTGTCTATTTTAGCTTCTATATTTCCCAGAAATTGGATCATTAATCTATTGGTTCTTAAATGCGTATTATTATCTCAAGTTGTAAAGATATGAAATTATACACCTTTCCCCACTTCTCCCCACTTAAACTTTCTAAAAAGTTATCAACACTTTTCTATAGCTTGAACTTAGGGTAATAAAAAAGCCCGAAAACATCGAATGTTCTCAGGCTTATAGTATTACTAGACTTGTTAATATCTCAAATTCTTGAATAGAGTTCTGAATCTTCTGGCTTCATTGAGTGATGCAAGAAGTAGTTCTCTGTCGAATAATTCGGGACGTTGAGGTTGATAGAAAAGCTTGAAAAGATCCATGAGTTCCTCGTCCGAAAAGGTGTCAATCGTAACGTTAAAGTTTTCCTTATCATCTATCTCGAGAAAGAGAAGAGCCAGACGTTGACGGATTTGCATATTGTCAGGTTCAAGGAGAAGAAGTTCCTCGGTGTACTTGATTGCTTCTCCATATTTTTCTAACTCAATAGCTATCATTGATAGCTCGTTGATGATGTCATAGTTGTCGCTTTCTAGTACATAGGCTTCCTTCATATAGGCCTCCGCTTCTAAAACCTCTTGAGTGTGCATTTTGATATCTGCCAAAAGAATAAGTAGGTCGATTTGTTTTCCATACTTTTTCATTGCTTCTGCGAGAATAGAAAGTGCATGGTTTATTTTCTTCATCTGATAGAAAACCCACGCCCTTTTGAGCACCATTTCTAGAGTCTCACCATGTAATTCCTCGTATTTATCGAGGCATTCTATAGCTTCATTGTATAATTCTAGGCTAGCATAGGTGTCACAAAGCAAAAGATATAGCTGCGTATTTTCAGGGTCGTTTTCTAGTAGCTCTTTGAAGATAACCATTGCTTCCATCGCTCTATTGGAGAGAGAAAGGCAGTAAGCCTTGAGTTGAAGGATGTTGGTGTCACTATCGTTGATTGTTAGTGCAAAATCAAAAGCATCCACAGCCTGCGCATAATTTTCTTGCATAGAGTGGAGTTTTCCTAAGCCAATCCATGCGTCATAATTGTACGAGTCGATATCTAACAGGAGGTTTGTAGTCTCTACTGCTTTTGCAAAATTGCCTTGCATTTCATAAGCATAAGCCAGATCAGCAAGGACTTCAATGTTTTCAGATTTGAGATTGAGACTTTGTTCAAAGAAAGTGATGGCTTCTGTAAAGCAATCAGCCTCTACGTATAAAAAGCCTAAGTCAGCCAGTACGCTAGGAAATTCTTCATTTTCTTCCTTATCGAGAATCTCGCTCACTAACTCAATCGCCTCTTCATATCTATTGAGTTGGAGATAACATTCCGCTTTGACCATATATAAGTCGTAGTCGTATCCCGAAAAAACAATGTTTAAGATGTGAAGAGCCTGCTCATACTCGCTATCATAAACCAAAAACTTTGCTTTTTTGAGGAGTAGGGAGTCATTTTCTGGGTGTATTTTGAGTGCAATCTCTATCAATTCGCGTGCAGCATCAATATCTCCAATATTGTCGTAATATTCGGCAATATCAGAAAATTGATCGGCATCGAAGTACACACTCTTATTCTCTGCAAGTGTTTGTTCGTAGCGACTGATGAGTGCAATTAGTTCGTCGTTTTTGGACATTGATTGTCTTTTGTTGTATCTTAAATAGTATAAAGTTGCTGCAATGTTTTCATTACAGCAACTTTATCAATTATATTCTATTCGTCTCTAAGCAGAGAGCGATTTACTTATCTTTCATTTTAGCCCAAGTGTCTCTCAAGCCAACTGTTCTGTTGAATACCATATTCTCGGCTGTCGAATCTTTGTCGAGGCAGAAATATCCTAAGCGTTGGAATTGGAATCTATCTTCTAATGTTGCTTCTTTTAGGAACGATTCCATTTTGCATCCTTTCAGTACTTTAAGAGAATCTGGATTTAATAGTTCCATAAAATCTCTTTCATCTTCTGCAGGGTTTTCTACTGTAAACAGACGATCGTAGATTCTCACCTCTGCATCAAAGCTGTCATTTGTAGAAATCCAGTGAATAGTTCCTTTCACCTTTTTCGCACTTCCTGGAAGTCCACTTCTAGTCTCAGGATCATATTCCGCATATACCTCTAATAGATTTCCATTGTCATCATATTTTGCACCAGTACACTTGATGATGTAAGCAAATTTTAAGCGCACTTCGTTGCCAGGAGTTAGGCGGAAATACTTTTTAGGAGCATTTTCCATATAGTCATCCCTTTCGATATAAAGCTCTCTAGAGAATTTCATTGTGTGACTACCTGCATTTTCGTCTTCTGGATTGTTTTGTGCTTCCAATTCTTCCACTTGTCCTTCTGGATAGTTGGTGATGATTAATTTCACAGGGTCAAGAACCCCAGAAACACGAGTGGCTGTTTTGTTTAAATCTTCCCGGATTGCAAACTCTAACAAGCTAATGTCATTTAGCCCATTGTATTTTGTATATCCAATTTTATCAATAAAACTATGGACTGCGCTTGGCGTATATCCTCTTCGTCTAAATCCTACGATAGTAGGCATACGAGGATCATCCCATCCCGAAACGATTCCTTCTTTCACCATTCTCAATAGGTTACGCTTACTCATTACGGTGTAAGACAATCCTAGTTTGTTGAACTCATATTGGCGAGGACGATAGTCCGAATCCTTCAATTGATCTATAAACCAATCGTACAATGGACGGTGAGGAATAAACTCAAGCGTACAGATAGAGTGTGTTACTC
>JASLEN010000071.1 GCA_030151105.1 Dysgonomonas sp. | reverse complement strand
TACCATATTTTCGTCAAAGTTTCCTCCACGCACCATATACTGTGTGCTCAATTCGTTTGTAGAACTGACTCCACCCATGGTAACGAGTAATCCTTCGAGCCCACTACTTATAGAAGGATTGGACGGATCAACCTTCACGATGTGGTCTAAGCGCTCTCGAATGGTGTTGATCGTATTACCTTCAACCATAACTTCAGGCAAACTAGAAGTGCTTTTTACTAATTTGACATCCAAAATCATGTCATTGTAGATGGCTGGTAGATTTAAAGTTTTGGATGTGTAACCTATATAATTGAATTTAATTTTGTGAGCTACACCTTTTTCTATAGTCAAGCTATAGTTCCCTTCAATATTGGTTTGTGTTCCATTGCTTGTACCTACTTGCGAGATGGTTACAAACTCCATAGCCTGTCCATATTCTCCAGTTACAGTACCCAAGATTCTCACCTTATCTTGTGCAGATAATGGTAAAAAAAAGAGAGTGAGGAAAAGGAAGAATATCGTTTTTTTTATCATTCGAGGCTTTCTTGAAAATCAGTCTATCAGTATAACAGCAAATTTATAGATATATTTTAATTAATAGCTAATACTATGCTCTTTTAATTGATAGACTAGCTGTAAGGTATTCAGAATTGCTGTTGAAAACTCTGTGTTAAATTATTTCATTCACCATACTATAGTCTTATCTTTGTAGTTCTTTAAAATAAACTTTTAGAATATGGGTAGTTTTGTTCATTTACATGTTCATTCGCAGTACTCACTGCTTGATGGTCAGGCTAGTATCAAAAATATAGTAGATAAGGCTGTAGGAGATGGTATGACAGCTGTAGCCCTCACAGACCATGGTTCTATGTTTGGTATTAAAGAGTTTTACAACTATGTAAACAAGAAAAATGCTCCACAATCTGGTATCATTAAGAATCTTAAAAAAGAATTAAGTGAACTTGATGCCGAAAAAGATGGAGAGCAAATAGCTAAGCTAAAAGAGCAAATACGAGCTGAGGAAAAAAAACTATTTAAGCCAATTATAGGATGTGAGTGTTATGTGGCTCATCGTGGACGGACTAACAAAGATGGACGTCAAGATATGAGTGGTTGGCACTTGGTGGTGTTAGCAAAAAATAAACAAGGATATAAGAATCTAGTGAAGATGGTGTCGCAAAGTTGGACTGAAGGGTTCTATATGCGACCACGAATTGATAAGGAATTATTAGAAAAATATCATGAAGGTCTTATTGTTTCCACAGCTTGTTTAGGAGGAGAAGTTCCTAAAAAAATAACCTCTGGAGACATAGAAGGAGCAGAAGAATCTGTGAAATGGTTTAAGAATCTTTTTGGAGAAGATTTTTATTTAGAACTTCAAAGACATAAAGCAACACGCCCAGATTGTAATATGGAGGCATTTCCTTTACAGCAAAAAGTTAATGTAGAGCTTCTTAGGATAGGAGAGAAGTATGATGTAAAAGTTATAGCTACTAACGATTGTCACTTTGTAAATGAAGAGGATGCAGAAGCACATGACAGACTAATTTGTTTGAGTACAGGAAAGGATTATAATGATCCTAATCGTATGAAATATACGATGCAAGAATGGCTGAAAACTAGAGCCGAAATGTATCAACTATTTGGAGATGTGCCACAAGTGCTTTCAAATACACAGGAGATAGCTGATAAAGTAGAATTTTATTCGATAGATTCAGATGCTTTGATGCCATTCTTTGATATTGATCCAGAATTTGGGACAGAGGCTGATTACAGAACTCGTTTCACAGAAGAGGACTTAATAAAAGATTTTGGAGAAAAAGAATTTAAACGTCTTGGAGGATATGAAAAAGTAATTCGTATCAAACTAGAAGCAGACTATCTGAAGCATCTAACTTATATTGGAGCTGAAAAACGATATGGAGAAAACCTAGAAGAAGAAGTTAGTGAACGCTTAGAGTTCGAACTTCATACCATGAAGACTATGGGATTCCCTGGATATTTCCTTATCGTACAGGACTTCATTGCTGCGGCTAGAGGAATGGGCGTAGCCGTAGGGCCAGGACGTGGTTCGGCAGCAGGTTCGGCAGTGGCATATTGTTTAGGGATTACAGATATTGACCCTATTAAATATGACTTACTATTTGAGCGTTTCTTGAATCCAGATCGTATATCGATGCCCGATATTGATATTGACTTCGACGATGATGGACGTGGTGAGGTGCTTCAATGGGTAACTCAAAAGTATGGTAAGGAGCGTGTGGCGCATATTATTACCTATGGAACGATGGCTACGAAGTCAGCGATAAAAGATGTTGCTCGTGTGCAACAACTTCCCCTTTCAGAGTCTAATAGATTGGCGAAGCTTGTTCCAGATCGTATTCCAGATAAAAAGAAGGTTACGCTGAAAGATGCAATTGAGTTTGTACCAGAGCTAAAGGAGGCTGCAAATAGTAGTGATCCTGTGATGCGAGATACTCTGAAATATGCTCAAATGCTCGAAGGCAACGTGAGAAACGTAGGTGTACATGCTTGTGGTATTATTATAGGGCAGGATGATATATCCAATGTTGTACCTGTCAGTACGGCTGAGGACAAGGAGAGTGGAGAATCTATCCTTG
>JASLEN010000063.1 GCA_030151105.1 Dysgonomonas sp. | reverse complement strand
TATCATTATCTTTCAAATTCTCTAGGATAGTATCCCCTATGTTTACTTCTTCATCCATAACTGTTGCTGTTTGGTCATCTGAGTAAACAGCTATTTTAATGTCTCCTGTGTTTGAATATGGATCCCACAAAGCGGCAATATTAAACCAAGCATATAGGGATGGAATAAACATTAATGCTATCATTAAAACAAACGTTAATTTGTTTTTAAATATTCTCATCCAATCAAGACGATATAATCTAAACATTTCGATATCAAATACATCTACAAAGTGTTCTATGTACTTCATGCTATTCAGATGCTTATTGATATCTACATCACTGTATTTCACCTCAAAGGAGCTTACTTTTGCACCTTCATTCTTCAACAGAGGAATCTTTGTTAAAGAATTGATTGGACAGGCTTTCTCTTTATCTATAAAGTCAGTCATACTTCTTAAGTCCAACACATTAGTTGGCTTTCGAGTCTCCAAATCTATTGATGCCCATAGTGATTTTGCAAATCCAATTTCTTTTCCCTCTCCATCCTCAAACGAAAAATAGCGTTCTGTAAATAAACGATTCACATCAGCTACCCATGTCTTTACTACAAAAACAGTTTCATTCTTTGGATACTCAAACAACTCTATTGCCATACGAGACAATACCCAAACTCTTTTCTCCGCTGTCATATACGAATACCCAAAACCACGCTCTTCGGCATGTTTTGTTGCTGCTTGCAACATATATCCACCAATCATTGGCAGTGTAGCTTTACCTCTAAAGTCTGTTAAGTAAGCATCGATTACGTATTCGTATCGTGCAATAGGTCCAATCATAAGTACAATTTATTTTCTACGTTTATCTATTTCAGCTAATAAATCACTCAAACGCTCTACCTTCAAAGTATTGACAGCGACACGTCCTGAGCGGATAAATTGAAGAACACCAATAGCATCGCTCAACACTTTAAATAAATCTTGAGTTTCTTGATAATGTCCTGTTTTTTCAATTACAACACAGTTTTCATTTATTTCAAGTATACGTGCATTGTGATCTCTTATCAATGTTTCTACTGATCCTAGTTTCAGAAACGCTTCTGTTGAAAGCTTATATAGAGCTATTTCTTGGTGAATAAGTTCCTCATCCACATTATAGTATGCTTTCAGAACATCTACACGCTTATCAATCTGCAATACAAGCTTACGAGCCATAGCTTCATCAGCAAAAACAGTTATGGTAAACTTATGCACACCTTCAATAGCGGAAGGAGATACAGAAAGAGTTTCAATATTCAGTTGTCTTCGAATAAAAACACTTGTTACTTGTCCAAGCAACCCCACTGTATTTTCAGAAAATATTGTGATTGTATATAGAGTTTTATCTTCCATCTTATTCTTATTTTTCGTTACCTAACAATATATTCGTAACACATGCCCCAGCAGGAATCATTGGGTAAACCATCCCCTTCGTCTCTACATGAGCATCCAAAATATACGAACCATCATGATTCATCATCTCTTCTATAGCTTCATCTAACTCACTTCTGTCTGTAATTTTTCTAGATTTGATGCCATAAGCATTTCCAATCATAATGAAATCAGGATTATGCATCACTGTTTCAGAATAACGTTCATCAAAGAATAACTCTTGCCACTGACGAACCATTCCAAGGAAATGATTATTCAAGATAATGATTTTTACATTAATACCCGTTTGCATGATGGTACCAAATTCTTGAATAGTCATTTGAATTCCTCCATCACCTACAAAAAGACAAACTGGTCTATCTGGTGCTCCATATTTTGCTCCAATAGCTGCTGGCAATCCAAAGCCCATAGTACCCAATCCTCCAGAAGTGACCATACTACGGCTCTTCATTCTATATTTGAAATAACGAGTAGCCATCATTTGATGTTGTCCAACATCGGTTACAACAATTCCTTCGTTATTGGTAGCTTCTGAAACTTTATTGATAATTTCTCCCATTTTCAGTTTCCCTGAAGTAGGGTACACTTCTTCTTTGATTACCACATCATACTCTTTCTGGTCATAAATTTTAAACTCATCACGCCAAGCGTCATGCTTTGCTGCATTTACAAGCTCTGTAATAGCAGGTAAAGATTCTTTTACATCACCAAGCACTCTAGCAGCTACAGCCACATTTTTGCCTATTTCTGATGCATCTATATCAAAGTGAATTACTTTGGCTTGCTTGGCATAAGTATTCAAATCTCCTGTCACACGGTCATCAAAACGCATTCCAATTGCAATCAATACATCACACTCATTCGTTTTCATATTAGGAGCTACATTTCCATGCATTCCCAACATCCCAACATTCAATGGATGATCTGTAGGAATTGCAGAAAGTCCTAGAATAGTTGACGCCGCAGGGATTCCTGCTTTCTGTAAAAATGACAATAGTTCATTTTCTGCACCTCCAAGAATTACACCTTGTCCAACAAGAGCTAAAGGTTTTTTTGCTCCATTAATGATGGCAGCTGCCACCTGAATCTCATCTTTATTAATCTCTGGATAAGGTTGATAACTACGAATAAATCGAGTTTTTTGATAGTCATAGCTTTCTACCTTGCCGAATTGGGCGTCTTTAGTAATATCCACGACTACAGGCCCTTTCCTGCCAGAAGATGCTATATAAAATGCCTTAGATATCGCATTCGCTATTTCATCAGCCGAACGAACCTGAATTGACCATTTACTGATTGGCTGAGTAATGCCAACTACGTCTGCTTCTTGAAAAGCATCACTTCCCAAAAGGGAAGATGCTACCTGTCCCGATATCACAACCATCGGCGTGCTATCAATCATTGCATCAGCAATACCTGTAACAGTGTTTGTAGCCCCTGGTCCAGAAGTAACAAGAGCAACTCCTACTTTGCCAGAAACTCGTGCATAACCCTGCGCCGCATGTGTGGCACCTTGCTCGTGACGAACAAGTACATGGTTAACTTTATCTTTATAATCGTATAAACAGTCAAATACGGGCATGATAGCACCACCTGGATAGCCAAAGATGGTATCTACTCCTTCGTTTATCAACGATTCTATTAATGCTTCACTTCCTGTCATGATGTTATTATATCAAATATTCTTAATCTATTAATCTTATTGCACCCAAATCTGCTGAACTCACCATACTTGCATACGCTTTCAGTGCTTTAGAAACATAGCGTTCTCTATTAGGTTTGAAAGCATCTTTTCCTTTTGCTTCCTCTTCCTTGCGACGAGCAGCTAATTCTTCATCTGTAAGCTTTACATTGATAGTTCTATTTGGTATATCTATCTCGATGATATCGCCATTTCTGACCAATCCAATTGCACCACCTGATGCTGCTTCTGGCGAAACGTGCCCAATAGATAGACCAGATGTTCCTCCTGAAAAACGTCCATCAGTAATAAGTGCACATTTCTCTCCCAATCTCTTTGATTTGATATAAGAAGTAGGGTAGAGCATCTCTTGCATACCTGGTCCACCTTTAGGTCCTTCGTAGGTAATGATTACGACATCACCTGCAACAACTTCGTCTCGAAGAATACCTTCACATGCAGCATCTTGAGAGTGAAACACTTTTGCTGTTCCAGAAAATTTGAAAATACTTTCATCCACTCCAGCTGTCTTAACAACACAACCATCGAGCGCTATATTTCCTTT
>JASLEN010000040.1 GCA_030151105.1 Dysgonomonas sp. | reverse complement strand
GTCAATCACTGGATCATCAGTCTCAATGACTTCCTCAACATCCAGGACTTCATCTTCATCATCAACAGCTTCAATCGATACAACACCCACTAAAACTTCTTCTTGACCAAGACGAATCAGGCGTACACCCTGTGCATTACGTCCTGTGGTTGCAACTTCTGCTGCACGGGTACGCACTA
Source organism: Dysgonomonas sp. (assembly GCA_030151105.1). Classification (GTDB taxonomy): domain Bacteria; phylum Bacteroidota; class Bacteroidia; order Bacteroidales; family Dysgonomonadaceae; genus Dysgonomonas. Next base: position 14,869 of record JASLEN010000040.1, on the reverse strand, counting down.
AAGTACCCCCATCAGAAATTAACATGAGTTCTTTGCTTTCATCGATTGATACAGCACCAATCAATTCACCATTACGCTCAGAAGTCTTGATGGCAATAACACCTTTACCACCACGTTTCTTGGTTGGGAAGTCATCTACTGGTGTACGTTTACCATAACCATTTGCACAAGCACATAAGACTTCACCCGTGGCAGGAACGACAACCAAAGAAACAATACGACTGACTAGCGTTGAATCAGCTTGCTCATCATCATCGCCATCTTGCTCATTTTCTTCAACTTCTTCAGCCAAAGCAGCAGCCAAGGTTACACGCATACCCCGTACACCTTTGGCTGTACGTCCCATTGCACGTACATCGCTTTCTGCAAAACGAATCGCCTTTCCTTCATTAGAGAACAACATAATTTGTTGTTCGCCATCGGTCACAGCAACACCAATCAATGTGTCTTCTTCATTGAGCTCAATTGCACGTAAACCATTTGAACGGACATTACTAAACTGATCCAATTCAACACGTTTTACTGTACCTGATGCAGTTGCCATAAAGACATAGAAGTTTTTCGGCAAGCTGTCCGCTTGTTGCGCAAAGTCAGCAATGATCGGATCTTCAAGATCAGTCACATCAAACTCTTGCTCAATCGCTTTGAGTACTGCTGTAACTTCTGCTGCTAATTCTTCAGCTTGATCATCAGTCTGTGCCAGAGTCGTTTGCAATTGTGCAAAATGCGCTTGGACTACAGCATTGTTTTGTAGCGTTGCCGCATTCGTTTCAACAAATGCTTTAAAACCAGCTAAACGTTCTGCAAATTTCTTCGGTGCTTCAATCACCTAGTCTCCCATCCTCTATAATTTTCACGCTCAGGTTTCTTAGCTGTCATTATTTTTCTCAGATACTCTCTGAAATAAGGAGCTAGCCCTACGTTGTGATCCAATTTGTTGAAATCTAGTTTTATAGGAAGAACTTTTAGTGAGTCTTTTTGAGCTTCACTTAGAAATTTAGAACGCACCATTTGACTTAGTACAACGTTTCTTCTTTCTTGAGTTTTTTCAGGACGTCTTGTTGGTTGAAATAATGATGGATTTTTACACATACCCACCAACATTGCTGATTCTTCTATTTTCAAATCTTTAGGTGATTTGTTGAAATATACTTGTGCAGCCGACTGAATTCCAACTGCATTGTGCAAGAAGTCAAATTGGTTAAGATACATATTCACAATTTCTTCTTTAGTATAGTATCTCTCTAATCTAGCAGCAATTACCCACTCTATTGGTTTCTGTAAAATACGATCAATAGTGCTTTCTGCCTTTGGAGACCAGATTTGTTTTGCCAACTGTTGAGTAATAGTACTTCCACCACCACTACTCCTGTCTTGCAAAATTCCACGTTTGATAACTGCACGAGAAAGTGCATATAGGTCAATCCCTGAGTGATCTTTAAAACGCTCATCTTCTGTAGCAATTAGTGCTTGAACAAGATGAGGAGGCAAATCGCTGTATTTAGAATACATTCGATTGTTTTTGTCCATAGAGAAAGTCCCTAGAACAACTCCATCTGAAGAAATAACTTGTGTAGCATATTTGTCAATTGGATTTTGAAGATCCTCTATCTGAGGCATATACCCGATGGCTCCAACCGAGATGAGTGCAAATGTGCCGAAAACAATTCCAACACCTCCAATAAACAGAATCCACATGGCTGTTATAATCTTAGAAGTGATGCCTTTCTTATTTTTCTTATCTGTATTCTCTTTCTTTTCTGTACTCATAGATTATAAAGTATATGTTGATGTCTCTTGTTAAAATAAAAGACAACCGCTATATCTGGTGAATGTTATATGTTTGAATTTACTACCAATTTTGGCAAAGTTATATAAAACGTTTCATATTTGCTGCTAAAAAAATATAAATGCCTTCGCACAACAAAAAAGAACTCTATCTACATCGGATCTACATCATAATGTATTAAGACAGACTTGAAATCAGGAATGTTTGTTACATAGCTCTGACTGTAATTTATACTATTTCTAACATCTGCAATAGATGCATTGTTCTCTATCTTGAGAAGAATTTTTCTGATATAGAGTGTTTGTACTCTCGAAATAGGAGGTCTTGTAGGACCTAATAGTCTATCTTCAAATGTTTCTCTCAATACCTTTGCCAATTGATAGGCTGCGGCATCAAGTGTTCGTTCATTCTTTGCTCGCAATGTTATTTCTATCAGTCGATAGAACGGAGGATATCTAAACAGATTCCTTTCCTCTAGTTGCATGTCAAAGAATGCCCGATAATCGTTGTGTTTCACAAACTGGATGATGGGATGATTGGGCTGCGAGGTCTGTAATAATACTGTACCTTGTTTACCTTTTCGTCCAGCACGACCACTGACTTGAGTAAGCATCTGAAAAGCTCTTTCATGTGCTCTGAAATCAGGATAATTCAACAGACTATCAGCATTGAGGATACCTACAATATTTACTTTTTCGAAATCTAAACCTTTTGAAACCATTTGAGTGCCAACAAGAATGTTAGACTTATTGGTCTCAAAATCTGAAATGATTTTCTCATACGATTTTTTTCCTCGTGTTGTGTCCAAATCCATTCGAGCCACTCTAGCTTCGGGGAAAGTTTCACTAACCTCTTCTTCAATACGTTCTGTTCCGTAGCCTAAAATATCAAGTGTAGGAGTTTCACAATTTGGGCACTCTTCAGGAACACGATAATTTGTACCGCAATAGTGACATACCATGGTTCTGTTTCCTTTGTGATAAGTCAAGCTGACGTCACAATGTTGGCATTGGGGTGTCCAAGAGCAAGTTTTGCATTCCAAAAGTGGGGCAAAACCTCTCCTGTTTTGAAAAAGGATTACTTGATTTCCATTTTCTAAAGCATTGTCAATCTGTGATATTAGGGGAGGGGAAAGGAATGATTTCATCTCCTTTCGTCTTCGCAACTCTTTTGTGTTCACGATTTCCACTGTGGGAAGTGCCATATCAGCATGTCGCTTGGAGAGACTGACTAGTCCAAAGCGATTGGTCTGAGCATTATAGTATGTTTCCATTGCAGGAGTCGCCGTTCCAAGCAATACTTTGGCTTTATGAAAATTGGCTAAAACGATAGCTGCATTTCTTGCATTGTAGCGTGGAGCAGGATCTTGCTGCTTGTAGGACGCCTCATGTTCTTCATCTACAATGATTAATCCTAAACTTGTGAAGGGAAGGAATATGGCAGAACGGGCTCCAAGAACAACCTGACATTCATCTCCTATCAGTAATTTATTCCATGTTTCGGCACGCTCGTTTTCATTGAAACGGGAGTGAAAAACGGCGAGCTTATTTCCAAATACACCTTTCAGCCTATCTGTAATCTGTGTGGTGAGAGCAATTTCGGGCACAAGATATAATACTTGTTTGCCCTTTTCAATTGCATCTCGTATCATTTGAATGTAAATCTCAGTTTTTCCACTTCCTGTCACTCCATGTAGGAGGGTTACATCATGTGTGTTGAAAGATTGAAGAATCTCTTGATGAGCCTTTTCTTGATATGTATTTAGTTTTTTAGCAGCTTCAAAGTCACTTTCGCCATAGCTAATCCTATCGACCTCTATATTGTAAGTAGATAAGATATTCTTTTTTACTAACTCATTTAATGTATTGCTAGTTTGTCCAGAAATATGAAGTAACTCTTTTCTAAAAATAGGTGTGCTTTTTATCCCTAAAAAATCAATTAAAAGCTGTTGTTGTTTGGGCGCACGGCTCAAAGCATCTATAATATCAGTTAATCCTTTTTCTGAAAAGTTCTTTGCAAGTTTAACGGCTACTTCTGTTTTGGCTCTGTAATCATCACGTAACGTTTCTTGAAGAAAAACCGCCTCCTTATCAGCTAGTGATTTTATAGGGGGAATTATATTCGTGATGCCTGAAAGCTTTTCTAACTCCGATAGTTTATAGGCTTTTTCGGATGAGAGGCATGCAAATATTTTTTGCTCGTTGGTTGTGAAAGGCTCTTCACCTTCAAAATCAGGATTGAGTGTGACAAAGGTCTCACTTTCTATTTTGAGTGCTGATGGCAGTGCTGCTCTAAATACATCACCAAGTGTACACATATAATAGGAGGATATCCAATTCCAAAATTTGAGCTGTATAGCATTTACGATTGGATAATTTTCTAAAATGGCAACCACCTCTTTTATCTCGTCTCCTTTTTCTTCGGCTTCGTATTTATGATAAACTATTGCTGTATAAAACTTTTTTTTGCCAAATTGTACGATAACTCGACTGCCTTCATGTATGTTAGTTGTCATTTCATTTGGGACAGCATATGTGAAAAGTGCATCAAGAGGTACTGGAAGTATGGCGTCTATATATGTTGGCATTCAGAGGGTTATTGCTTTTAGATATGAAAATGTTTACATGCAAAGTTACCAATATCTCTTGTCAATCTGAATTATTTGTATACAAAATATCTAAAGAGAGATTATTGACTTGATGAATCTAAAAAGAGCTAATGACCTAATCGTTTGTGTGGGTTTAAATCTTGTTTCGATTAAATTATTTGGTATCTTTGGACACTTTTTTGAAATTTTACAAAACGAATTGATCATATGCAATGAAAGATATTATAGACTTGATATTGTCCCTTTTTAATCTGGAATTATATGCGGGTACTCGTGTGCAGGTAACGGTTGGGACTATTGTATTTATAGTTCTCAGTTTTGTGCTCACATCTATAGCGCTAAAAGTGCTTAGAAAGACGGTGCTGAAGGTTTTTTCGCTGCACGAAAATGTGAGAGTGCATAGTCTCTTTTCTTTCTTGAACTATCTAGTTTATATAATCGTCTTCTTTTTCCTTTTACATGGTGTAGGTGTCAATATCAATGTTTTCTTGACAACTTCGGCAGCTCTGTTTGTGGGTTTGGGTTTTGCTTTGCAGAAAATCTTTCAGGATTTGATAGCGGGGATCTATATCATCTTAGATAATACCTTGAGAGTTGGAGATGTTATTGAAATAGATGGTAAGGTGGCAAAGGTTAAAGTTATAAATCTGCGCTCGACCATCGCTGAGACTCGAAACAGACGTATTATGGTAATCCCAAATCGAATAATGATAGATGAAGTCTTTCATAACTGGACGCAAGATTGTGATATAATTAGAGCTAGTGTAGAAGTGGGAGTTTATCTTGGAGAGGATGTCGAAAAAGTAAGAGGATTGCTGGAGCAAAGTGTGGTTGGTCACCCCGAAGTGTTGACTGAGCCTCAAGCATGGGTGATGTTGAGTGAGTTTGGAGAATCTTCCATTCGTTTCCATCTAAACTATTTTATAAAAAACTCTTTCGACAATGATAAAATAGCAAGTGAGGTTCGTTTTAGAATAAATGAGCTGTTTAGAGAAAATGGAGTGAAACTTCCTGTTCCTGTTTTACGTTTTCATCGAGATATGGAAGCAGAGAAATAAAATATGGCTACTATTATTATCGATGCTTATCCAAGATGAATTATTTGTTGTAGTCAGCAAACTTCTTCTGGTGTAGGTACTTTGAGAACCTATCTCTTTTAATAGTAGCACGACTGGGAATCGAACCCAGATCTAAAGTTTAGGAAACTTCTATTCTATCCGTTGAACTATCGCGCCAATAATGAGATGCAAAAGTAACCGAATTTGTCAATATGACAAGAGGAAACATAAGATTCTTTATTCTTATGTTTCCTCTTGTCATATTATCGTTCTTTTGTTTTCATTGCGAACGCAAATAAAATGCTTAATTTTACAGATTAAAATACATAGTATATATGGATAATCTTAAAGATAAGAAGTTTGTGAAGTTTATAGTAAAATATAAATACACAATTATTGCACTAACGCTACTTTTTGTGCTGATTAAGTTAATTGCTGGTAGTTATAACAATAAGCATTGGCTCATTGTTTTGTCATTTTTTGGGCTTCTTAGTCTATTGAGTAAAGTTAAAAAGTATGTAAGTGTCCCACTTACCATTATTCTAGCAGTGTTGTTGACAGCTGACTCCTATTTTCCCATTGCCTATGGGGAGAAACTGTCTTTTGGGATAATAGATGCATTAGCACAAGCAAATGCAGCAGAAGTAGATGCTCTGTTTTTGTCTGTGATGATACAGTCGTTAGTCACATTTGCTATTTTGTTTATTGTTTTCCTCCTGTCTCAAAAGGAACTCAAAGATAGTAGGTTAGGCTGGAAGTTTTCTCTCTTAATCTTTGCCTCATATTGGTTAGTGTTTATTCCAATATTCTCAGCTGTCGCAATTGTAGGAGATAAAGACTTCGAATACAACTACAAGGGCTCTCCAGCATATACTGTATTTAATACTTTAGGTCATCGCTTCCCTGTCTTCTTTCGATCTACATCTTTGTATCTTGCGTTTAAAGAGCAAACAGAACCAATTCGATCATATAGTTTGAAGGAAAGGGTTATGCCTTACTTTGTATCTGTGGATACAACAAATGTTAGTCCAAAAAAGGTATATATGATTCTTGGAGAAAGCGGTTGTCGTAATCATATGTCACTCTATGGATATTCTGTTAAAACGACACCGTTTCTGGATAGTTTGTCTGAAAATAACACAGCATTAAAATTTTATAATGGAGTTTCAGGTGCTCCAGTTACCAATATGGCTATTCCATTAGCTATCACATTTGCTCTGCCAGGGCAAATGTCCTTAGCATATGATTACAAGAATGTGATGGAAATGGCTAAAGCAATGGGTTATGAAGTGTTGTGGATATCAAGTCAGGGGAGATATGGAACAACAGATACTTTAACCAGAATGTTTGCTTCGCAATCTGATAAAATGTATTTCAATGATAAATGGCCTCCTAATGATTTTGATTTAGTGGATAAAATGAAAGAATGGTTGGATGAAAATAAAAAGCAATTTATTATTTTGCATCTTGATGGAAGTCATTTTGAGTACAAAGCGCACTATGATGAACGAGATGTGGAAGCTATTGTCGGAGATGGCATGGTCGTAGACTACGATAGAACTATCCATCATACAGATAGAGTGCTTGAGTCGGTGTATAATACAATAAAAGATGATGAATCTAGCGTAATGCTTTATTTTTCAGATCATGGAGAAATAGTAGGGAAGGGGCATGGCTTTCTTAATGAAGGAGCGGAGCAGTTTGAGATTCCATTTGTGACCTTTAATAAAAATTATTCACGTATTGATACCATTGTTAATAGCTACCAGAGTGAAGATGGTTTTGTGAGTGGTATAAATGTGATAAATATTTTGAACGAAGTGGTTGGCTATACTTATACTGATGAATATCGGAAACAAGCTGTTGAAGATGGGGGATCGGTTCATCATGTAGATAATCAATCTTATAGATTTGATGAAATAAAGAGACAAAGAAAATAGGATTTGTAAAAGAATTATTTAGTTCGAGAAACTCTAATATATAAAGGATGTAAATCCTCTATCTATTCAGAGACAAAGTTTTATCTTTACAGAAAGATTTTAAAGAAAATAAAAAAGATACAATATTATAATGTTTCAAATAGGAGATGCAATAGTTGCAAGGGATGTAGTAGAGGAAGCTTTTATATGCGATTTGGCGGCTTGTAAAGGTTGTTGCTGTGTAGAGGGGGAATCTGGTGCACCAGTATTAGACAAAGAAGTAGAGATTTTAAAGGAACTAGTTCCCATTGTTTGGGATGATCTTTCACCCAAGGCGCAAGCTGAATTAGATGCAAACGGACCTGTGTATGAGGATTGGGATGGTGAAATGGTAACTTCTATTGTGGATGGTAAAGATTGTGTATTCACCTATTATGATGAGGCTGGCTTTTGCAAATGTGCTATTGAGAAAGCATACCGTGAGGGGAAAATAGATTTCTACAAGCCTATTTCGTGCCATTTATATCCTATCCGCTTGCAACAATATAAAGACTTCGTTGCCGTTAATTATCATAAATGGTCTATCTGCAAAGATGCAGTGAAGCTTGGACGAAAAGAAGGTGTGAAAATTTATCAATTTTTGAAAGAACCGCTAATCAGGGCTTTTGGAGAAGAATGGTACACTGAATTATCCGAGGTGGTAGATCAATACTATAAAGAGGAAGAAGAAAATAAATAATGTCTGGAACAAAACATCCCTTTCATCAGTTTAAATATTGCCCAAAGTGTGGGTCATCGGAGTTTCATGTCAATAATGAAAAGTCGAAGAAATGTGGAAATTGTAATTTTACTTACTATTTCAACTCTTGTGCAGCATCTGTGGGCTTGATATTCAACGAGAATGATGAGTTATTGGTGGCTACTCGAGCACACGAGCCTGCTAAAGGGACTTTCGATTTGCCTGGTGGTTTTGTCGATATGTACGAAACGGGCGAAGAGTCGATGATGAGAGAGATAAAAGAAGAAACCAATCTGGATGTGGTTGGAGTGGAGTATATGTTCTCTATTCCTAATATTTATGTATATTCAGACTTTGAAGTTCATACTCTCGACCTTGTATTCAATTGCAAGGTAAATGACCTTAGTAATATGAAAGCCGAAGATGATGTAACTCAGCTTGAATTTGTGAAAAGACAAGATTTGAATCCTAATCTATTTGGCTTGACATCTATAAAAGAAGTGATAAAAAAAATAAGAAACTAAAATACTCAGTAATGAAGAAACTATTTATAGCACTTGGCCTTGTACTTAGTTTGCAGACTACCGATGCACAACAATCGTTGTATAGCGAAAAGCCTGAAAGACTATTTACACAAGGTAAAGAAATGTTCTTGAGCAAAAATTATGTGGGAACAATACACAGTCTCGAAAAATTTCAGAAGCAATCTAAAGACACTCAGTTGCTGCAAGAGGCTGAGTATATGCTTGTCAGTTCGAGATACTATAGAGGCGAAGCCAATGTAGATCAACTGCTGAAAGATTACTTAGAGAAATATCCTTCTACCCAGCATCGCAATCAAATTGCATTTTTCACAGGAAGTATGCATTTTGCTAAAAAAGAATGGAAGTTGGCACTTCATTGGTTCAAACAATCTGAACCATTCTACCTCAAAGGTAGTGAGCAAGATGATTATATGTATCGCTCTGCTTACTCCAACCTCCAAGAAGGGAATATGGGAGTGGCAAAACAGCAATTTGCTAGACTATCTAAGTTGAGTGCAACATATACAGATGCTGCATCATACTATATGGCGTACATTGATTTTCAAGAAGGAAATTATGATCAAGCGATTGCAGTATTTCAGTTATTGCAAGGGCGACCAGATTTTAGAGAAAATTCCTTATTTTTCCTTATTCAAAGTTATTACCTAAAAGGAGACTTTGCCAAAACAATAGCTGAAGGAGAAAATTATGTAAGAACATATCCAAGTACTCCTAATATGGTAGAGACTAACCGATTGTTAGGTAGTAGCTATTATAGGACTGGCGACATTGCAAATGCAAGAAAATATTATGAGCGTTATCTGCAAGCTAATACAGAGCACTTCCGTGAAGATATGTATCAGTTAGGAGATATTTACTACAACGCTGGCGAATATAGCAAAGCAGTAGAAGTATTGAAAAAATCAGCATCGTCAACAGACTTATTAGGTCAGGCTGGAAATATGCTGATCGGACAATCTTATATGAAACTAGGAAATACAAATAGTGCCCTAATGGCATTCGATGCTGCTGCTAGAGCACAATTTAGTCCCGAATTGAGCGAAGAGGCTTTGTATAACTATGTGATGTTGACGAATCAAGGAGTAGATGTATTTGGACAATCTATTACTTCTTTCCAACGTTTCTTGACTACTTATCCAGAATCGAAATACACAGATAATATCAATAATGCTTTGGCATCTACTTTATTATCTACCCAAAATTATGAAAAAGCATTAGAGGCTATAAACTCTATCAATCGTCCAGGACGTCCAATTTTGGAAGCTAAACAAATCATATTGTACCAACAAGGAGTGCAAGCATTTATTGGAAATGATTATCCATCAGCTCTCAATAAATTCAATTCTTCTATACAATTGGGCAACTACAATATGGAGGTTAAGAAAGAATCTTTCTTCTGGAGAGCAGAAACATTGTATCGTCAAGGTAAATTTGGAGATGCGGCAAGCGACTATTCGTCTTATGTATCGGAAGTTTCTCTATCGGAGAAAAACTATTTACCAGCTCTTTACAACTTAGGGTATTCTTATTTCCAAACTAAGGATTATAACAAAGCATTGAGCAGCTTTAGCCGTTATACATCAATGGAAACTGACAAAAAGATAGCAACCTATCCAGATGCTTTGAATCGTGTGGGCGACTGCTATTTGTTCCGTCGTGATTTTGCTACGGCAGAGAAATACTATAGCCAAGCTGCTACTGCCAATCCTGATGCTGCTGACTATGCGCAATTCCAAAAAGCTTTTGTGCTAGGGCTTCAACGCAAATATGCTGAGAAAGTGCGTGCATTGGATAGCATGATGAAGCAGTATCCAAATTCGGCATACTATCCAAATGCACTGTTTGAGCAAAGTAGAGCTTATGTGATGTTGAATGACGATGCAAAAGCAATCAATACTTTGGAGCAATTGTTGAAAGAACATCCCAATTCGGCTTTCTCATCTAAGGCTGGAATCCAATTAGGACAGCTTTATTTCAACAACAATAATGCACAAAAATCTATTGCTGCTTATAAAAAAGTAATCAAAGATACTCCAAACACTGAAGAGGCTGATATTGCAATCAATAGTTTGGAAGGTGTTTATAAAGATGCGAATGATGTTAGTTCTTATGTGTCATACGTAAACTCACTAGGTGGCGGAAAAGTGATTTCGTCAAGTCGTCAAGACACGTTGACATTCCAAGCTGCCGAAAATGTATATATGAGAGGTCGCAAGACAGATGCTCTCAAATCGTTTGAGAAATATTTATCAGCTTATCCTCAAGGACGCTTTGCAAGTGATGCACATTTCTATCTTGGAAATATGGCGTTTGATGTAGAGAATAAGGCTACAGCTTTGACACACTTCAGCGAGGTGATAGCGGCTAAGAATCCTAAATATATCGCTGATGCGCTTATTTTTGCTTCGGGAATAGAATATGATAATGGAAACTATAAAGAGGCTTATGCTATGTATGAGCATCTAGATCAAGTATCTACTAGTGCAGGCAATAAAAATACTGCACAGCTAGGTATGTTGCGTACTTCTTATTTGATGAATGAAGATAAACACGTAATATCTGCTGCAACGAAATTGCTAGAAAACAAAAATATCTCGGCAGATGTGGCTATGGAGGCTCGTTTCTACAGAGGAAAATCTAACATCAATGTTAAAGATTTGAATGCTGCATACACAGACTTGCAAGTGGTAGGAAAAGCGACTCGTACAGCATTTGGTGCTGAGGCACAATGCTTGATGGCAGAAATCTTGTATAAACAAAAAGAGTATGACAAGGTGGAAAAACAAGTGCTTTCGTTTATGAAGGAAGGAACGCCACATGAATATTGGATGGCTCGTGCTGTAATTGTTCTTTCGGATGCTTACAAGGCTAAGGGAGATAATTTCCAAGCAAGACAATATCTAGAGAGTCTGCAAGCAAACTATAAAGGGGGAGAGGCTGATGTGACTGAGCAGATATCAGAGAAATTGGCTAATCTTCAAAACTAATTCTGTAGAGCGTAAGCAAATTCAAACACTAAAAAGACAACAAAGATGAATACATTATATAAATCGATTTTGATATTGGGCTTAGGTCTTGTCACTATAACAACTTCGGCTCAAAAGAAGAAAGATAAGGAGGATGATCTTACTCGTCAGGTGATGCTTGAACGAGATTATAATCCCACATTGGATGAGGCTACAAAAATCAATACTGCGCCTAATATCTATTCGCCACAAATCAAGTCAGCGAGTAGCGTTAAGTTCTTGGATCAAGCACCACAACTGACTATTGGTGCTACCAAACTGGGGAAAGTGGCTTCGGGGGATATTCGTACAGATGTTCCTTTTAGCAAAGAGAGATTCTATCTCAACTTTGGGGCTGGCTCATACGGAAATCTTGATGGTGCAATTGGTGTACGTGCGGTAGATACTCAAAATGATAAATTGGATATTGCAGCCACCTATCAAGGGATGAGCGGTGATATTGATTATGCGCACAGCAAGTACTTGTGGAATAAGGCAAAGGCTAAATATTCTGATCTGAACATTGGAGTAAAATATCAGCATACTTTCGAGCCGTCAATCCTAACTGTGGGTGGAGGTTATCAAAATATGGGTTTCAACTATTATGGAAATCCGTTCGTTGTAGATGGTGGTGCTTTGGCCAATTCTCTATTTACGGGTGAAGCGATAGATATTGATTCTAAACAAAAGGTAGATGTTATCAATTTTGGATTAGGATTAAAATCTAGTGACAATAATGAAGGCCTATTGAAGTATAATGCAAGAATTGCTTATTCTAATTTTACTACAAAATATGGAGGCTTGCCAAGTGTTGATAAAGGACCAAGAGGAGGTATTATTGATGCAGATATTGACCTATACACTAAATTTGGAGAGGGTAATCTTGGTTTTGTAGCAAGTGTCCTGAACCAATCATTTACAAGCAAAGATAATTATGCAGGATCGTCAGCAGGTATCGGATTTGATGGTTATACAAACTTAGGGATCAGTCCATATTATAAACTAGAGGATAGTGCTTGGGATCTTACTTTAGGGCTGAATTTGAATTATGTATCAGATACTAAGAATAAATTTGTATTCGCTCCTAATATCTTAGGACAAATCCATATTAATGAAGTGAATACTCTGTATGCTGGTGTAACTGGAGGCGTAAATAACAATACATTTATCGACATTCTACAAGAGAATAGATATGCGGATATGGGAAGTAGAATCGCATATTCTCGTACGCCTTTCGATGTTAAACTTGGATTTAAATCGGGTATTGTTCCTAATTTCGAATTTGATATATTTGGAGGATACAAACAAGTAAAAGATGAACACCTCTATGCTGCGGCTACAATGCACGACTTGGATAGCAAAGTCCCAACATGGAGCAATGTAGGTGTTGCTGTGTACGATCAAGTATCTACAGGACACTTTGGGGCAATGGTGAGCACTAAGCTTATACCTATGACAACGCTTTCGGCTAAGGCTATAGGTTATTTCTACGATGTTAAGAATCAGGATAAAGCATGGGGAAGACCCAACTTTACGGCTGAGGTGACTGCAGATATTCAGCCTATTGATAATCTAACGCTGTCATTGAGTTATCTGTTGATGGTAGGTAGAAAAGGGCTTAATCTGAGTGAGCCTTTTAAATCAACGGACGAAATGCCTACTATTCTTCCAGTAGATCCCAAATCTATGTATGCTGTGGATATGAAAGATATCAACGAGTTTAATGTTCGTGCAGAATATCAAATCATCAAGCAGCTTGCTATTCATGCTAGAGTAAATAACTTATTCAATCAAAAGTATGAACAACAACTTGGATACACTTTGCAAGGGATCAACGTTTTGGGTGGATTTAATGTGAAGTTCTAATTGATATATAGTTAAATATAAAAAGGGCTTAGATATTGTATCTAAGCCCTTTTCTATTTTATAGTTCATACTCTAAAGCTAACTGTTGAGGTTGGTCTTCCTCATCAGCCGAAAATATGGTCAATAGGTACTTATTTGTTTCAATCGGGTCTATGGTCGCTTGTTTTTCTACAATGTTTCTTGTGAGCTTGTGTGTTTTCAAAAAAGCTTTGTCATTGCCTATGTGATAGAGTAGTTGCTTGCGCTTTTTCTTATCGATAGTAGATGTCCAAAATCCATGAGGACGAATCTTGAAATTAGAATAATAGTCAGAGCGGAGCTCGGTGAATAAGTCAATATTTCTACTTTCTAAGAATCTTTGTAAGTTTCTGAATAGGTCTTCAAACTGATATTTTCGATGAGGTAAATTATGCTCTTCGTAATATTGACCCACTTCATCAAAAAACTCAAAGTAGCGTCCTTGGTAATATTGTTCAAAAATAGCTTGCATCGTTAACTGAAACTTCCCACTATTCCAATATTTTTCCAAAGCGTGCTCTGCTTCATGTATTTGTTCCAATTCTTGTGCTGAGATATCCTTGTTGAAATAGATTTGATAAGGTGCTTTCTCGTCAAACTCATAGCCATATTCTTTGGCTCCATTTCTCAATCCTGTGCCTCTAAGCATTTTCAAGAAGCCTAGTTGAACCTCTTTTGCTCCTAAGGCAAAGACATCATTGAACGATTTGATAAATCGCTCCAAAGTTTCGTGGGGTAGTCCTGCAATCAAATCGAGATGAAGATCTATTTTACCTCCATCCATTATCTTTTTGATGTTACTGGCTAATAGCTCGAAATCTTGACGGCGTTTTACAGCTTTGTTCGTAGGCTCGTAAGTGGATTGGATGCCTATCTCGAAACGGAAATAGTCCTTAGGTAGTCGTTCGTTCAGATAGTTGATAATCTCATCTGTCAAAATATCTGCATATACCTCAAATTGACAACTCAAATTGGGGCGATAATTATCTATCATGAAATCGAAAATCCGACTTGTGTGCTCCTTGTTGATATTGAAAGTACGATCCAAGAACTTGATAAGTTTGGCATGATTATCAATCAAGTATTTCAAGTTTTCTAAGATGTACTCTTTTGGAAAATAACGTACTCCTTTCTCTAGTGAAGACAAGCAATATTGACACTGATAGGGGCATCCTCTGGAAGTTTCGAAGTAAATGACTTTGTTCTTCATCTCCTCTTTGTCCTCTTCAAGGGTATAGGGAGAGTCTAAATTTGCCACTTTATTTAAGTCAGCTTGTGCTGGAAACTTGTTGATCTTTAGCTTGGAAGAAACACTTTGGATT
>JASLEN010000025.1 GCA_030151105.1 Dysgonomonas sp. | reverse complement strand
TAGCAAACATTGTTGATAAAGCTAGTGCTCCAACTAAAAATAATTTTTTCATAAAATTTTAAATTAATTTGATGTAATTTTGATGAATTTGTCCATGTTTGTCTAACAAAGATAGTCATAAAATTAACATTGCGTAACTTTAATCTAGTTAAAATTGATAATCGCTGTTTGGTGATGTTGTAGAGCATATATAATCTCTTGTTTTTGTTATTAGATTATATATGAGTTGTTTGGGCTGTTGTAGTGCTGTCTGGATGTGTTGTATAGCATATTTACATTGAACAAGATATATTTATAATGTTGTAAATATTATTCTTCTTGACTTAAAAAATATAAAATAAAGAGGTCTAACTTTATTGCTGATGTAGATTTTGGGTTTGTCTTTAGGAGTAAAAGATTTAATACATATCTTTGTTTGTATGATTTTATAGGTTCTTCAAACGAATCATAAAATTTAGATAATATGATATTTTAACTAACAACTTATTTTAAGCTACATTACAAATTTTGTGATAGTGTTACTTAACAACTTGACAATATGGAAACAGCATTAATATTTATGGGGCTTTTAATCTTTTTTGCACACGTGTTCAATGCACTGTTCGAAAAGACAAAAGTACCTAGTGTTCTTATTCTCATTCTTATAGGAGTTCTTCTCGGACCTATATTAGATTTAATCTCTATCTCTGATTTGGGGGCTGTGGGGAGTGTATTTACAACTATTACCTTGATCGCTATACTTTATGAATCAGGAACTGAATTGAGAATTGCCGATTTGGGAAAGACAATTGGTGGAGCAGCTTATCTTGCTATTGTAAATTTTGTGATAGCTCTTATTATAGGTCTGGGGATTGGTGTCTGGATATTAGATTTTGATGTTATTCCAAGTTTATTTCTAGGTGCTGCTACAGGCGGAAGTATTTCGGCAACGGTGGTTATACCGATGCTAGGGCAGTTGAAGTTGGGTGACAAGGCTAGAGATGTAATGTATTTGGAGGCAGCTCTAAGTGATGTAGTATGTCTTGTAGTGGCTTTGGCTTTGTTTGGAACAATGGTGAGTGGTAAAGATCTGCAAGTTGGTTTTATGATTGTGAAGATCTTCTCATCACTCACATTTGCTATTATTGTGGGTGGTATTGTAGGCTTAGTGTGGATGATTATTCATCGCCGTTTTGTAGCCAATCTTAAAAGTACGATGTTTACAACGTTTGCTCTCGCTTTTATACTATATGGTATCTGCGAACATATCGGTATAAACGGGGGAATTGCAGCTCTGGCATTTGGTATGATGGTCGGTAATATGGGAGAAATTTCGCTTTTTCTCAACAGATATATTCCATCAACAATGTATCTCAAATCTCAAAAAGATGCGTTTCTGAAACATGATGAGCGTAATTTTACATCTGAGATTGTATTCATCCTCCAAACATATTTTTATGTATATGTTGGTATAAGCATGCAGTTGAACAATATAACATATATACTTCTTGGTCTATTGTTTATTGCTCTGGTGTTTATTACTCGTGGTCCAGTAGTGAAGCTGCTTGGACAAGGCGGATACAGCAAGCGTGATATTAAAATGATGTCTATCCTAGGACCTAAAGGTTTGGTGTCAGCAGTACTAGGTTCGCTACCATTGCAAGCGGCTATGGCTAAGGGTGCAACAGGTTTGGAGCTTGAGCAAGCACAAACTATACAGGGGATTGCTTATGCAGGTATCTTGATAAGTATTGTGGTGTGTAGTTTGTTTGTGTTTTATAATGATAGAAAGAAAAAGGATATAAATACAGGAGAAGCAGTTATCAATGATGATGTGGATGTGGCATCAGTTGAAAAAGAGGTAGATGCTCAATCTGATTCTTCTATTAATGGTGAAAATATGGAAAAATAGTATAGAAATTTGCATAAAGCATAATAAAGAAGCATCGAGTGTTTTAATACTCGATGCTTCTTTGTTATGTGGTTTATAGTTAGATGCTTATGGTGGTTGTTCGGCTGGTGAGAATGTGGAATATGATAATTATTACTGTATCCCTTCTTGCTGTTTGTATGTCTAGATATAACGATTTATTTTCGTCCAAAGTCAGCAGGAATTTCTCCCCATTTTTTTGTCTCCCATTTGATTATTTGAGTCGTATAACGATTCTCTTTCAACCACTTTTCAGCTCTGTCTATCATATAGAATAGAGATTCATTTTCGGGGATACGTTCTAGCTTTGTTTTGCACTTCTTATTTTTGACCCATGCTATTGCATTTGCACTATCAGAGTAGATTGGAATATTTGTTCCTTTTTGCTTCAATAGTGCTAAGCCGTGTACAAGAGCCAGAAATTCGCCAATATTATTGGTTCCCATCTCAAAAGGACCTTGTTTGAAAATTTCTTCTCCAGTTTGTACATATACACCTCTATATTCCATGTCACCAGGATTGCCACTGCAAGCAGCATCTACAGAAAGGCTGTTCTTTATAATTTCAGGATTGTTTTCAATGGATAAGGCTTTGGCTTTAGGTGTGGATGCATTTTTTCCTACATACTTCCACGGGCTATCATTGAATGCTTTTTCAGCCTCTTCCTTCGATGGAAACGACTTATATATAGCACCATCATAACCATCTACCTGACGCTTACACTCTTTCCAATCAGTGTAAACACCATGTACTATTCCATTCCAAACTGTATAAAATTT
>JASLEN010000365.1 GCA_030151105.1 Dysgonomonas sp. | reverse complement strand
AGAACATTTTGGTTGGAAGTTAGGGGCTTAAATACTATCTTAGTCATTGCTTTTGAGATTGTTGTGCAACGTTAAGATACGATTTTTTAACGAATAATCCAAAAAAGTAAGAGGCTGATTCCCTTTTGGGACAGCCTCTTTAAATTTTATAAATCCTACTCATCTCACCCAATCCTCTTCAGGTGTCAATATCTACAGGCTTAAAATCATTTCGTTCAATCCACTTCATCATAAAAAAGATAGATTTGCGATGCTCCCAATAGGATTCACTAACATCTAACAGAAACCGACTAGGAGCATTATTAGCTAGCAATGAGGTATCAAAAATCTAATGATGATAAACATGACAAATGAAACAACAAAATATTTTCTGGCTTTCGATCTTGGCGCTACAAGCGGATGCTCCACTCTTGGCACTTTAAAAAACGGTAAGTTGGAATTGGAGGAACTAACACGCTTTACCAACAAAATCATTCAACACAACAACAAATACTACTGGGATATCAATGCCTTATTCAATGAGTTGAAGAACTGTTTAAAATTAACAATTGCCAAAGGTATCAAAGTTGACGCAATAGGTATTGACTCATGGGGGGTAGATTTTGTTTGTATTGATAAAAATGGAGAAGTGATCGACAACCCAAGATGCTATCGCGATCCCTACACCAATGGCAAAGCTAAAGAATATTTTAAGTTAATCTCGCAACAAGAATTATATAACACTACTGGTATTCAGATTATGGACATCAATACTATATTTCAATTATATGCCTCCTCAAAAGAAACGAATACACCTTTGCCTACAACAGACAAAGTACTCCTTATTGCCGACTCCTTATCGTATATGCTTACAGGAAACAAGGTTTGCGAATATACAATTGCATCTACCTCACAGTTATTGAATCCGCGAACCCAAACTATTGAAAGTAAATTATTGTCCGTAATGAATGTCGACACCCAAATAATTGCTCCTATAATAACGCCTGGAGAAAAAATGGGAACGCTATCAGATAAAATAGCAAAAGAGTGTGGCACAAATAACATTCCTGTCGTCGCTGTTGCAGGACACGACACAGCATCGGCCGTAGTTGCTGTACCTGCCACAAACAAAAACTTTGCTTACCTCAGTTCTGGCACTTGGTCGCTGATGGGCATTGAGGTTGACGAACCAATTATAAATGAAGAGTCTTATAGATTGAACTTTACAAATGAGGGAGGAGTGGAAGGCACCACCCGATTCTTGAAAAACATTACTGGAATGTGGATACTTGAACAGTGTAAAGAAGTGTGGAGAAAGGGAAACAAGGAATATACCCACCTCGAAATTGAAAAACTTACCGAATCTATCAAGCCTTTTCAATGGTTTATAGATCCAGATCATAGCGACTTTACCAATCCTACTAACATGGTGGAGGCAATTCATAACTTCTGCAAAAGAACAAATCAGCCAACACCAAAAACTGATGCCGAATATCTACGTTGCATCTTCGATAGTCTAGTCCTCAAATACAGATATGTATTAGAAAGTCTACAAAAATTAGCACCATTCCCAATAGAGAAGTTACATATTATTGGAGGTGGTTCTAAAAACAATATGCTCAATCAGGCTACTGCAAATGCTACAGGGCTTTGCATAGTTGCAGGCCCAGCAGAAGCCAGCACCATTGGTAACATTATGATACAAGCCAAAGGTTTGGGCATGGCAAACTCATTATCCGAAATTCGAAAAACTATAAATGACTCATTTTCATTCAAAACCTTCCATCCTCAAAACACACAGGAATGGACAGATGCATACAATAAATTTACTAACCATATTAAAATAATATCATGAATAAAACAAAATTAGTACAACAATCATTCGATATAGCTAAAGAACGCTATGCCACATTAGGAGTAGATGTAGAGGCTGCACTAGAAACACTACAAAATATCCCAGTCTCTATTCATTGTTGGCAAGCCGATGACGTAAAGGGTTTTGAACAACTCGAACATCTTGGCGGAGGAGGCATTCAAGCTACAGGAAATTATCCTGGAAGAGCCAGAAACATTGATGAATTGAGAGCTGATATCGAAAAAGTTTTAACCCTTGTAGGTGGAACACATCGTTTCAATCTGCACGAAATATATGGCGACTTTGGCAACAAGGCTGTAGACAGAGATGAAGTAGAACCAGAACACTTCACAAGTTGGATGCAATGGGCAAAGGAAAACAACCTGAAATTAGATTTCAATTCTACTTCTTTTGGACATCCAAAAAGTGGTGAACTTACCTTAGCCAATCCTGATGAGTCAATTCGCAATTTTTGGATAGAACACACCAAACGTTGTCGTGCAATATCGGAAGAAATGGGGAAATTTCAGAACGATCCTTGTATTATGAATATCTGGGTACATGATGGTTCAAAGGATGTTACAGTCAATCGTTATTTATATCGTTCACTCTTAGAAAATTCGCTTGATCAAATTTTTGAAAAAGAGTACAAAAACATGAAGGATTGCATCGAATCTAAATTATTTGGTATCGCCCTCGAAAGCTACACTGTTGGTTCGCATGACTTCTATCTAGGATATGGAGCCAAAAAACAAAAGATGGTAACACTAGATATGGGGCACTTCCACTTGTCAGAAGATGTGGCAGACAAGATTTCATCGCTGTTGCTTTTCACGCCCGAAATTATGCTTCATGTTAGTCGTCCTGTTCGTTGGGATTCCGATCATGTGGTACTCTTGAAAGATGAAACTGTTGATTTGGCTAAAGAAATAGTACGTGCAAATGCTCTCAACAAAGTACATGTTGGCTTAGATTTCTTCGATGCCTCTATCAACCGTGTAGGTGCTTATGCTGTGGGTATTAGAGCAACTCAAAAATCATTTCTACAAGCCTTACTAGAGCCAATTGAAAAATTGAGAACTTTTGAAAAAAATGGACAATACTTTGAGCGCATGGCATTGCTAGAAGAGGCTAAGAGTTTACCTTGGAACGCTGTTTGGGATTATTTCTGCTTAAAAAATAATATTGCAATAGGAGAAGATTATATTGGCGAAGTACAACAATATGAGAAAGATGTAACCTCCAAAAGATAATTGGATATGAGCATTTACATCGGATTATTGATTATAGCTATAGGTAGTTTTGGACAATCAAGTTCCTATGTTCCAATCAAGAAAGTTGAAGGATGGGCCTGGGAAAGCTTTTGGCTTACTCAGGGTGTCTTTGCTTGGTTGGTTTTTCCATTATTAGCTACCTTGCTAGCACTCCCAAAAGATATAAACCTTATAGAGCTTTGGGCTGCTGGTGGTGCTATCAAGTCGCTTATTTATGGCACTTTGTGGGGAATAGGTGGTCTCACCTTTGGACTCAGTATGCGCTATCTTGGTGTGGCTCTGGGACAAAGCATTTCTTTGGGTACATGTGCGGCCTTTGGGACATTATTCCCAGCATTATTATCTGGAAAAAACCTATTTATAGGAGATGGTTTACTCTTACTCATAGGGGTTAGCATTACACTAAGTGGCATTGCTATTATTGGTTTTGCAGGCAGTCTGCGATCCAAAAACATGAGTGAAGAGGAGAAGAAAAAAGCAGTCAAAGATTTTGCACTCACAAAAGGAATTGCGGTTGCTCTACTTGCTGGACTTATGAGTGCATGCTTTGCTTTAGGATTAGATGCTGGCACACCCATCAAAGAAATGGCACTGATGCAGGGAGTAACCCCTTTATTTTCTGGAATCCCTATTATTGCTCTTGTCACAGGGGGAGGTTTTATTACTAATGCTTGTTTTTGTATTCAACAACACATAAAAAATAAAACAGGAAAAGAGTATTTCACAGTTTCTAGAAAAACCCTAACAAACAATATCCTCTTTTGCGCTCTAGCAGGTGGATTGTGGTATTCACAGTTTTTTGGACTAGAAATTGGGAAAAGCTTTTTAACAGACTCTCCTATTCTTTTAGCCTTTTCGTGGAGTATACTCATGTCGCTCAATGTGGTGTTTAGTAACATTTGGGGCATTGTGCTCAAAGAGTGGAAAGGTGTAAGCAAACAAACTATTGCCATACTGATTGTAGGATTGCTAATCCTCATTTCATCTACCATAATAGTAGCATTGATACAACAATAATCATTTAAAATAGAAATAGAATTTTATGAAATCAATTTTAGAAAATAGGCCAAAACTAGCTCAGCAAATCAATGAGGTAGCCGAAGTTGCAGGCTATCTTTGGCAAAAAGGTTGGGCTGAACGTAATGGCGGAAATATAACAATCAACATTACAGATTGTATAGATGAACAAATAAGGCAATTGCCAGCAATAAGCCATCCTATACAAATAGGGAAACCATTGCCCCACCTCAAGGGCTGTTACTTTTTTTGCAAAGGTACAAACAAACGCATGAGAGATTTAGCGCGATGGCCAATGCAAAATGGCTCAGTCATTCGCATATTAGACGATTGTGCTAGTTACGAAATTATTGCAGACAACCCTGTGATGCCTACATCGGAACTACCATCACATTTGTCGATGCACAATTATCAAATAAAAATTGGATCGGAATACAAGGCTGCACTACACACTCACCCTATCGAGTTGATAGCTATGACACACAAAGCTGAGTTTTTGAAAAAAGATAAACTTACCTATCTTCTTTGGAGCATGATTCCCGAAACTCGTGCATTCTGTCCCAAAGGTTTAGGCATTATTCCATACAAAATGCCTAGCTCTATAGAACTCGCAGATGCAACTGTAGATATGCTGCAAGAATATGATGTAGTGATGTGGGAAAAGCATGGTGTATGCTCTGTTAGCGAAAATATAATGGAGGCCTTTGACATGGTAGATACACTAAACAAGTCGGCTATGATATATGTAGCAGCCAAGAATATGGGCTTTGAACCTGAGGGCACTTCGATGCAAGACATGGAGGCTTTGAAAACAGCATTCAATCTACCTAAGTAGATATTATTTAAATAAGTTGAATTGAAAAAGCTCGATAGCACAACACTATCGAGCTTTTTCGCTTGCTGATTTTTCAGATTACCAATTGTCCGTTCTGAAAGGTGAAACAGGTATGCCAGCCACACTAAACAAACTAGCACCTGTATAATCTCTGAATGCATAACGCACTGCAACAGGCTTTGGCACCTTGTTACTACTTACTACCAATCTCTTTACACTATTGTCAAAATATACTTTTGCAGGATAAAACACTTTATCAGAACCTGCAATTTCAAAAAAATCAAATTGCTGGTTTGCTTGCCACATCATATCAGAAGGCTTATCAAAATTTAGTAATATTTTGTTTCCTTCAATATCTTGCGATTTGTAAGTAGGAGCATCATAACTCACTCCTTTTTTGCCATACGTTTTGCCTAGTGCCAAATAAGCTAACCTCTTGCCCACACTTTCTTTTTGTGGAGGATGAATGCAAATAGCATCGCCAATGTCTAGAGTTGATACCATTCCTGAATTAGGAATATCCATCCTATTCTTTTGCTGAGTTTCTCTAAAAAATCCTGACAACCAGCTATTATTTTTTTCATCATATACAAAAGGAGCAATTTCTACAAAAAAGAAAGGAAAGTCTTTGTTCCATTTCTTACGCAAATCTGCCACAAAGTCTGGAGCAAGTTTGGTATACAAATCATACATCCCTCTATTCCTCTCACCTTGATACCATAAAAATCCTTTGATATTGTAATTCAGAAAAGGAACTACCTTTCCATTATACAACACACTTGCCAAACCTGTTGGATTGCTCAAATCTATATCATTTTTCAGATGACTCAGGTCTATAGCACTAGCATAAGGAGTTAAAGACTCTTCACTCATCCATGCCGTAATACACGATCCGCCAAGTGTAGAAACAATGATTCCAACAGGTACATCTAACACTTTTTGCAAATATTGAGCATAAAAATAAGCTGTAGCACTTGTATTGGCAACTGCTTCGGAAGTATTTTCATACCATGATCCCTCAATATCCTCTTGTGGAGTTCTATTTTGTTGAGGCAACCATGTACCATCTTTGGAGTCGGCAATAAACATTCTGATAGGCGTAGATGATTTGGCACTCGCTATCAGATCATTAGAACCTTCAACTGGTTGGTTCGGAAATCCTTTCATAGGCATCTCCATATTCGATTGCCCTGAACAAAACCACACTTCTCCAATCAGAATATTGTGAAGTGTAATTGTAGTTTCTGCACTTATCTTTATTTCGTAAGGCCCTCCAGCAGAAGGAGTAGGAATTGTTAGTTCCCATTTTCCTAATTCTGAAGTTTGAGTATCGCACTTCTCATTGTTCCAACTCGGAGTTACAGATATTGTTGCACCTTTTGTTGCCCATCCCCAAATCTTAACCTCCGATTGTTGCTGCAAAACCATGTTATCCGAAAGGACAGATGGCAACTTGAGTTGTGCAGATAGTGGAAGAAGATAGAGAAAATGGAGGGCTAAAATTAAGATGGTTCTTACCATTTTTGTCAACTAATTATTGGTGAAACATTAGATAAAAAGAACTGTTAGTTAAACATAAGATCTTATTATTTTAAGACTTAACTTAACTAACAGTTACAAATTATTTATACATCAAAATTCAATAAAAACAGCATTACCTGCTTTAACCTTCAAATTCAATTTAGCTCCTTCAACCTGAACTTTTTTAGAAACTTTATTTTCCCAAATCTGAACTTCGTTGACTTTGTCATTCAACTTTAGTTCTATTTCTGAATCTTTGTCAGGATATAAAGTTGTTGCTAAAATCTTATTCTTTCCTTCTTTAGATTTAAAACAACCTACAACTCCATTATTGCCCAAAACAGCATCTACTTCGCCAAACTTTTCTTTCAATGTGTAAAGTTTAAACTTATTGTCGGGAGTTGCGATAACACCTTCAGCATGGCAGTTTAATAAGACTTTCCCGATTGAATTAACATCTTCATTCAATTTTTTAACATAAGCATACCTCACTGTTTCTTTACCTTCCAAATCGATCAAGGCTGCACCAAATTGCTCCGATCCTGAACCTGGTGTCCAATAGCAAAAATATTGAATTCCTTTGGAACCGAAAGCTAAACTTGTCCACACTTGCCAACGGATATCTGCTTCACTTGGCTCTCTTTTGTTAGGTACACCAGGTGTGCCTGCAATAGATAGTGTTTGGATAAATGTCCAATATGGTATTTCTAAGATTCTGGTTTTGGCTCTTACAATATCTAAGTTATAGAAATAGTCATCAATGATACTTGCATCTGTCAAAAGAGGATAGTTATCATAAGAAACATG
>JASLEN010000353.1 GCA_030151105.1 Dysgonomonas sp. | reverse complement strand
CTGTACATATTTTGAAGATAGAGAAAATAGAAAAATCGTCTATCATCTACTACTCAGTACTAGGAATGAATGACAAAATGGAAATTCCTTTCACCGATTCAGCGTCTATCGAAAATGCGATACATGTATTAGCAACTTGTGTCTATTTACGTACTCCACTCTCCTACATCGCCGTAAAGATGCAAAGCCTAGAGCCTGTGGCTATGCGCTTGGATGTGAGAAACGGAAAGAATAATTGTACCATCATCAACGATTCGTACAATTCGGACATCAATTCTCTAACCATCGCCCTCGACTTCTTAGCACAACGAGCAACCAACGAATCGCTAAAAAAGACTTTAATTCTGTCGGATATTCCTCAATCAGGAATTCCCATTAGAGACTTGTATTATCTTGCTGCCAATTTGCTCAAGAATAAGCATATTGACGTATTGATCGGAATAGGACCAGAAATCTCTGCGAACAAAGACCTATTCAACGAATTGGAATCACATTTCTTCGCAAATACGAATGACTTTATAAACTCTGGTTTGCATCATTCTTTTTCAGATATGTGCATATTGCTCAAAGGAGCTAGAGCATTCTCATTTGAGGACATCAACAAACTGCTAGAGGTAAAAACTCACGAAACTGTATTGGATGTAGATTTGGATGCTATAGTGCACAATTACAATTTTTATCGCTCTCGCCTAAAGCCTGAAACTAAAATCATCTGCATGGTAAAAGCCGATGGATACGGCTCTGGTTCTGCCGAAGTGGCTAAGACTTTACAATATCACAATGCTAATTATTTGGCAGTAGCAGTAGCAGACGAAGGTGTTAGTCTGAGAAAAGCAGGAATCAAGATTCCAATCATTGTTCTAAATTCTGAAGTAGGCGGCTTTGATGAGCTTTCGTCCAATGGACTAGAACCAGAGGTCTATAACTTCAGAATGCTAGAAGCATTTATTAGAGAAGCTAAAATTAGAGGTATCAACAAGTACCCAATACACATCAAACTGGATACGGGTATGCACCGCCTTGGGTTCACAGAAGAAGATGTACCTAGACTGACAGAGCTGATCAACTCTCAATCGGGATTGAAAGTTGCATCCATTTTTTCTCACTTGGCAGCAAGCGAAAGTTGGAACTTCGACGAATTCACCACAGAACAAATAGAAACCTTCAAAGAGATTGCAAGCCAGATAGAAGAAGGATTAAGCTACCCTGTGATGAAACACATCCTAAACTCCGCTGGTATAGAACGCTTTCCAGACCACCAAATGGACATGGTACGACTAGGCATTAGTCTCTATGGAATAAGTGCTAGTGGATTGTCGGGATTGAAGAATGTGTGTACGATGAAAACGACTATTCTACAAATAAAACACATCAAAGCTGGCGAAACAGTAGGATACGGAAGACGTGGAATAATAACATCAGACACTACCATCGCCACCATTCGCATTGGCTACGCTGATGGGCTCAGTCGTCAATTTGGCAATGGAGTAGGCTCTGTGATAGTAAATGGACAAAAAGCTCCTTTTGTAGGAAATATCTGTATGGACTTGTCAATGATAGACATTACGGGATTAGATGTTAAAGAAGGCGACAAGGTAACCATCTTTGGAGCAGATATGACTGTAATAGATTTGGCAAACCAAATTGGCACTATTCCGTATGAGATATTAACCTCAGTCTCTCCAAGGGTTAAGCATATCTATTACAAGGAATAAATATCACACCTATCCAAACAATTAAGTCTCGATTTACGTTTAGAATAATAAATCTTTTCATAACTTAGATAGAAGATCGAGACAAATGTATTAATTTAGTTGCCGAAACAAGTTTATATGGTAATAGAATATGATTAAGAGAAAACTATACATTCTAACAGCTATACTTTTCGCCACTTTCACTAACTCACATGCGCAACAAACTCTGTCATTAGAGGAATGTAGAAATCTGGCAATAGAAAACAACAAAAAGCTTAAAATAGCTTCAGAGCAAGAACGCAAAGCACACTACGAAAAGAAGGAAGCATTTATGAAATACTTCCCTAACTTCTCTGCATCTGCAACATACATGCATTTTAGCGACAATCTACACCTTGTAGGTAAGGATGCAATTCCAGCAGGTATTACATTGCCACCACAGCTTGGTGGGATGACAATTCCATTGCCTAAAGATGATATATATAAGGCTACAGAAATAGACATGAGTAATTTTTGGGTACTAGGAGTATCACTTACTCAGCCTATATTTACGGGAGGACGAATTGTAGCACTCAATGATATCCGAAAATATGCTCAAGACTTGGCTTCGCTGATGAAAGAAACAACTATGACAGATGTTATCGTGGAAGTGGACGAAGCATATTGGCAAGTTGTATCTCTAACTAACAAGACAAAACTAGCAGAATCGTATGTAGAGTTACTTTCTAAAATGGATAGTGATGTTAATCATATGTTAGATGAGGGTGTGGCTACAAAAGCGGATAGACTATCGGTGAATGTGAAATTGAACGAAGCTGAAATAACATTAACCAAAGCTCAGAATGGACTGAGCCTTTCTAAAATGCTGCTTTGTGAAATAATGGGACTTGAAATTTCAGACAAAGTAAAACTGGCAGACGAGAACATAGAGTCAATACAAATTACAGAGCGTGACTTGGAAATGTACGATATAGATGCAGCCATCCATAGTCGTTCCGAAATAAGGAGTTTAGCCGTAGCTACTAGTATTTATAAGAAACAAGAGAAATTGGCATTAGCCGAATTTCTTCCGACTGCGGGACTATCTGTTGGACATACTTGGATTAATCCTAGCTTGGAAGATGGTGTTCAAAAGAAATTTGGTGGAATGTGGAATGTGGCAGTCAATGTAAAAGTGCCCTTAAACTTCATATCCAGTTCTGCTAAGCTGAAAGCTGCAAAGTCTGAAACCTTTATGAGAGAATATGACTTAGAGGAAGCTAAAGAAAAAATAAAACTTCAAATCAACCAATCATCATACAAACTAGCCGAAGCAAACAAGAAACTGAAAGCAACTACAAAAAATACGGAAAAGGCAAATGAGAATCTACGCTATGCCAACGTAGGATTCGAAGAAGGAGTTATTCCAGCGTCGGATGCTCTAGCTGCTCACACAGCATGGATTGCGGCTCACTCTGAGATGATAGATGCTCAGATAGACCTAAAACTTTGCAAGTTATATTTAGACAAAGCATTGGGTAGAAAGATTAGATAAGGAAGTAGAACAACTTTTCCAACGTAAAAGCGATAACAAATAAGAAAATAGATAT
The DNA here is from genome assembly GCA_030151105.1 of Dysgonomonas sp. Classification (GTDB taxonomy): domain Bacteria; phylum Bacteroidota; class Bacteroidia; order Bacteroidales; family Dysgonomonadaceae; genus Dysgonomonas. The sequence continues at coordinate 3,201 of JASLEN010000353.1, read as the reverse complement.
GCAAGAGAAAAATTCTGGATCAAAATTAATTCCCATACTGATATTTGCAGCCATTATTATTGGTGTAGCGATGTATGGTTTCCTTTTCTTACGTCACGAAGACAATATCATTCAAGGAGAAGCCGAGGTGACCGAAATAAGAATTTCGAGCAAAGTACCTGGACGTATTGCTAAATTCTTTGTAGAAGAAGGCTCATACGTGCAACGAGGCGACACATTAGCTGTTCTTAGCACACCCGACATAGACGCTAAACTTGCACAAGCAAAAGCTGTGAAAGCCGCTGCAACTGCACAAAACCAAAAAGCTATTACGGGTACTCGTGCCGAGCAAATACGAGGAGCACATGAAATGTGGCAAAAAGCAAAAACGGGTGTAGATATTGCACAAAAATCGTTCAATAGAGTTCAAAATCTTTTTGACAAGGGTGTTACTACTGCACAAAAGAGAGATGAGGCAGAAGCTAACCTCAATGCATCTATTGCACAAGAGAAAGCCGCTAAATCGCAATACGACATGGCTATCAATGGCGCTCAAAAGGAAGACAAGGAGGCGGCAAAAGCCCTTATGGAACAAGCTATGGGTGCTGTTGCAGAAGTGGAATCGTATATCGCCGAAAGCTACTTGATTTCGCCTATTGACGGACGTATAACTGAGAAGTTTCCTCACATAGGAGAATTGGTAGGAACAGGGGCTCCAATTATGAATGTAGCAGATCTTACTGATAAATGGGGAGCATTCAATATGACAGAAGATAGACTTCCAAAATACAAGATGAACGATGTCATCAAAGCATACATCCCAGGACTTGACAAAGAAGTGGACATGAAGATATACTACATCAAAGACCTAGGCTCTTATGCAGCATGGAAAGCTACAAAAGTGGTAGGACAATATGATCGCAAAACATTTGAAGTACGTGCAAGATTTGTGGACAATCAGCTTGAGGTAATCCCTGGTATGTCTCTTATTTTGAAAGAGGACTAATTGAAGGCAGTGATGGAGAATAAGACAGGCTTTAGAGCAGTTTTTGTTAGAGAATGCTGGCGTATTGCTAAATCCAAGATTTACATTTGGGGAGTGATATGCGCAGCCTTAATCTCGTTGGTAATACTCATGTTCTTGATGAATGAGGGTTTGCCACACAAAATGCCTATTGCTGTGGTTGATCTCGACAACACGGCTACAACACGCACTTTGATTCGACAACTAGATGCTTTCCCTAAGACAGATATAAAATATAAAAGCCTATCATTCAAGGAGGCTAGAAAAAAGATGGAGAGACTAGAAATATATGCTTTCCTTATTATACCAAAAGACTTTACGGCAGATGCTCAATCTGGCAATCAGCCTCAATTGGTTTATTATACCAATAATGCATTTATGATTTCGGGGTCACTTCTTTTCCAAGACTTGAAAACCATCTCTACACTAGCATCCGCTTCAGTAGGATTGAAAACTGCAACAGCAAAAGGAATGACTACAGATCAGATAATGCCTATTGTATCGCCAATCACGGTTGAGGCACATCCGCTGAACAATCCGTACCTCAACTACTCCATCATTTTGAATAGTATATTGCAGCCATGTATATTGCAACTATTGATTTTGATGTTCACAATCTCCTCTTTTGGGAGTGAAATAAAATCTAGAACAGGAGAAGCACTGGTTAGACTGTCTGGCAATTCATCTTGGAAAATGGTTTTAGGCAAACTCTTACCCAATACTATTGTATTTTTCTTGATTGCTTGTCTCTATATTTCGATACTTTATTACTACAATAGTTTCCCCATGAATAATGGTCTATTGATAGTATTTGCCACATATCTAGTATTCATTCTTGCAGCACAAGCACTTGGGATTACTTTACTTTGGGTATTTAAGAATTACAGACTTGCCATCAGCACAGCATCCTTGCTCGGAATGTTATCCTTCTCCATTGCAGGTTTCTCATTTCCTAGTACATCGCAAGATCCTATACTAGAGGCATCATCGTATATCTTCCCTGTCAAATATTTTTACACTATATATGGAGATCAAGTGCTTAATGGTTTTCCTTTAGCCTATTCTTGGAAATATTTTGCAGGATTACTTGGTTTCATTTTGATTGGAGTTTTACTCATTGACCCTGTCAGAAAGGTTGTTGAATACGATGAGTACGAACCATAATTGCATCTGATAATGAAAAAGTCATTAATTGAAATTATATATATCTGTAGAAATGAATTGAAAGTAGTGTTCAAAGACCCTGCTGTTCTCCTTGTTTTTATCATTGTGCCACTATTCTATCCTCTTATTTATAGTTTCATCTATAATAATGAAGTGGCTCGTGATGTAAAGATGGTAGTGGTGGATGATTCACAATCGTCTCTTGCTCGTGAATTTGTTCGAAAAGTTGACGGAACTGCTGATGTGGAAATTATTGGTTATGCCATCAATATGGATGAGGCACAACAGAAGATGCACAGTAGAGAAGTAATAGGTATCCTTTATTTCCCGAGAGACTTCAGCCAAAAGATACACAAGCAAGAGCAAGCACAAGTAATGGTGTATGCCGACGTGAATAGTTTGCTTTATTATAAAAACATGGTGCTTGCGACCACCGAAGTTTCTCTAGCTATAGGAGCAGAGATTAGAGTGGCAGAAATGGGCTACAAAACCCAGATAGAAGACGAGGCTGCCATGCAAGCTGTAGTGAGTAAGTGGGTTCCGCTCTATAATCCTTCTAATGGATTTGCTAGTTTCTTGATTCCAGCGGTATTAATACTCATTATTCAGCAAACCTTATTCTTAGGTATTGCCACACTTGTGGGAACCCACAACGATAAAAAACGATTTACAGTAGCATCTCATACTCTTGAAGGAAAAAATGTAAGTGCATGGATTCTCACTATTGGAAAGTCTTTGTGCTATGGTTCTATTTATGCTGTAGTTGCGTGTTGGATACTGGGCATTGTGCCTTACTTGTTCAATTTTCCGCAGATAGGTGACCCTATTACAATACTGATCTTCATACAACCATTTTTATTGGCTGCTACATTCTTTACAATGACAATCTCTTACTTCTGTTCGCAGCGAGAGTTTGCAATGCTTCTATTCGCTTTCACCAGCGTTTTATTTATATTCCTCTCAGGCATTTCATGGCCATGGGTAAGCGTTCCACCAGAATTGAAAGCTGTATCTTATATCCTTCCCTCTACACC
>JASLEN010000327.1 GCA_030151105.1 Dysgonomonas sp. | reverse complement strand
CAAACCTCCTGTATATCGTGGTAGATTGGTGTAACCTAATGCCATTTCATCTTTTTCATCTATCACACCATCGTTATTCAAGTCCACATATACAGCATCTCCAGGTTTTAGCTTAGCACCTGAATGTTCGGCAATGTCTTGTCCATATTGAGCTTTGTATCTATCGTTAGCTGTATCGTCATAGAATCCCCAGAATTTTCTCAAGAATGGCTGTCCTACAGCATTTCCTGTACGCTGTAGGTATGCTTCGCTTTGTCGCACCTCATTCATTTCTATGATTTCGTTTCGAGCAAAAGACATATTCGCATTCACCCAATATCTCATATCTTCTCCAATATTGTCAGACCATCCTATTTGTAGTTCATAACCTCGGCTATCTACAATTCCATTATTCATAACAGGAAGTCCAATACCTATAATACCAGGTATGGTTTGTGGTTCTACTAAGATGTTTTTACGATGTTCCCAAAACATATCTGCATTCACCTTTAAGCGATCGCTCAAGAAGTAAAGATCTATTCCATAGTTTTGTTTAAAAGCTGTTTCCCAAGTCACATTCGGATCATTCTTCTTCATTTCATAAGCACCTGGTTTGTTGCTACCCACGTTGGTACCAAAATTGTATCCTCCACCAAAAGCATAGGAGTCTGACAAGTACATAAATCTTTCGTCTCCGTACCTATCGTTACCAACCAGTCCCCAAGAGGCTCTCAACTTGAGATGTGAAATTATCTCTTGGCTTTTCATAAAATCTTCGCCAGTAGCTACCCATCCAATTGATCCCGCTGGGAAGAAGCCATAACGCTTACCTGATCTAAAATTCTCAGAACCATTATATCCCGCATTGAACTCTGCCATATACTTTTGCTTATAGTCGTACGAAACACGCCCAACTAAACCAACATACCCTGTAGGTATATCCGTATATTTGGCTGGATAGTATCTTTTTGATTGATTGTAAAGCAAGAGAGCTCCTATCGTATGATCTTCAAAGCTTCTGTTGTAGCCCATGCTAGTTTCAAAGTACCAGTTTCTCGCATTACTATGCCATTCACCATAGCCCAAACGACCTTCCTCTTGCTTCAATTCTAAGACATAACCCTCCGATGGATTAGAAAGATTATTGAGGCGTGGACTATAGATGGCTTTAGAGCTTGCTCGTTCTTTTGTTTGGTCATAGTAGGTGTTATAAGATCCTTTCACTCTAAATACTAATCCTTTGGTAAAAAAGTCTAATTTTTGATTTAGAGATAGGTCAATATCTAAATTGTTTCCAAGTTTTTTTCTATATCCTCTACCATAGAATGGCTCTAAACCATCAATACCTGCTTTGTCGCCAAAGATATCTTTAGAAGCCACTATACGGTCACCATCTACAATACCTGCACCACCAAAAGGAGTTGCCCAATATAGATGTCTGAATAATTGTCCTTGATCTTCTTTAGAAATAGGCGTATGCTTATCTTCAACTCTACCTCCCACATTAAGAGAGAGAGTTGTTGACTTAGTGATATCAAAGTCTATATTCGATCTATAGTTATATCTACGATAGCTATATTTAGAGTTTTCGTCTCCCGCAAATGTTTTAAACAAGCCATCTTGATCAAACATCCCTACTGAGATAAAGTATTTAATTCGATCTGTACCGCCCGAAATATTCAAGTTATGTTGCGACTGCAAAGAGGCACTCTTGAGAATGTAGTCCATCCAGTCGATGTCTGGATACAATATTGGGTCTGTATGATCTCTAAACGCAGCAAGAGCCTCTGGCGAAAAGCGCAATTGACTTTCTGCTATCCCATCATTTCGTTGTGCCTCATTATAATAAGTGGCATATTGATAACTATTGGCAAACTCGACCAAACGAGTAGGTATATTGACTCCAAAAGATGTTGATGCAGTGATGCGAGCTCTACCTTCTGCTCCTCTTTTAGTAGTTACTAGGATTACTCCATTAGCTCCTCTCACGCCAAACACTGCTGTAGCAGATGCATCCTTTAGTATCGTAATATTTTCGATTTCATTAGGGTCTATTTGCGAAAAGTCTCTTTCTACCCCATCTACTTGTATTAGTGGAGTAGCATTATTTGTAGTGGTAACCCCTCGAATAAATATTTCTGCCATATCTGCTCCTGGCTCACCAGAATACTGGATTGAGCTAACACCTGTCATCTTTCCTGCCAAGGCATTAGTTATAGAACCTGTGGGAGTCTTTAGCAGATCTTCACCCGACATGGAGGACAAGGCGCCTGTTACGGTTACCTTCTTTTGTACACCATAGGCTACAACCTGTACTTCACCAAGCTGTGTTGTGTTTTCACTCATTTCGATATTAACAACCGATCGTCCAGCAATAGCGACTACTTGTTCATCAAATCCAATATATGAAAACACTAAACTCCCTTTGGGATTTACTCCTTTTAGACTAAATCTTCCATCTGCATCAGTCATTGTTCCCAAATTAGGATTATCTTTTACCGACACAGTTACACCAATCAACGGCTCATTGCTGCCCACTTCTTTCACAACTCCTGTCACAGAGTGTTCTTGTGAAAAAGCTGAGCTAGAACCAAATACTAAAAAAAGTAGCAAGTATAAGACCATCCATCTGGATGAACAACTTCCTAACTTTTTCATCACACAGTTGTGTTTTTTCATAGACAATTACATGATTTTTTTATTAAAACAATAGGTTAACTACTGTTTAGAGAATCTATTTTCATTTCGCTAAACAATGTTACAAACCTACCCAAAGGAATAGTTATTAATGTTTAAAATTTATTCACTTGAATTCAAATTAAGGTCACATCTTCATCTCATTTATCTGCACCCACAGAAGCCTCTAATGTGTGATTATCAATGGCTCAATGGCTTCAAATTCTCACAAGCGTGACAGATTTTTATACCTTTATGCTTGATTTTTCTACTCGGCCTCACTTATTTCGAAGTAGGTTTGTAGAATAGTTTATTTATACATCAAAATGTAGAATAGCTACAGTTTTGCATTACTTGAAAAATAAACATTCATTTTTTCAATCGTCCACTTCATTGTTAAACCATAAATATCTAAACTCAAAAAATGAAAAGAATAAAATTAACCATTGCATTGCTACTTTGTATTATATTATCTGCCCAAAGTCAATACAAGAATGGACCTGCCGAAAAAGATTTTGTTGGATACCTATTCACCTACTTCAAAGGCAACGATGTAAAAGATGAGGCTATTTGTTATGCGATCAGTAGAGATGGCTATAATTATAGAGCTCTCAATAATAATCAACCAATTATCGATTCCAAGGAAATCAGTTCTACAGGTGGCGTCCGTGATCCGCATATTTTGCGCTGCGAAGATGGCAAAACATTCTACATGGTGGTCACAGACATGACATCATCCAAAGGATGGGATTCTAATCGTGCAATGACTTTACTCAAATCCAATGATTTAGTAAATTGGACAGCCTCAAACATCAATATCCAAAAGAAATATAAAGGGCAAGAAAATTTAAAAAGAGTGTGGGCTCCTCAAACTATTTATGATGCAGAGGTTGGGAAGTATATGGTATATTGGTCTATGCAGCATGGCACTGGCAGAGATATAATTTATTATGCCTACGCCAATGAAGATTTTACGGACCTTGAAGGTGAACCTAAACAATTATTTTTTCCTAAAAATGGAGGTTCGTGCATAGATGGAGATATTGTGAACAAGAACGGATTGTATCACATGTTTTATAAAACTGAAGGAGAGGGCAATGGTATAAAACTTGCCATAACAGATTCTTTGGCTTCGGGAAAATGGATTGAACAACCTGGATATAAACAGCAAACAAGAGATGCTGTAGAGGGATCAAGTCTTTTTAGATTGACGAATAGTGATACTTACATATTGATGTATGACGTATATATGAGAGGTAAGTAT
>JASLEN010000323.1 GCA_030151105.1 Dysgonomonas sp. | reverse complement strand
GACCGATTGCAGATGACTCTAGTTCTATCTCACCCATATCAGCCACTGATTTTACAGTCTTAGAGTGATATCCAATATAACTGATAGTAATAGGATCACCGACCTTAGATAGCTTTATCGTAAAACTACCATCCAAGTCAGTAATCGCATCTTTCTTTTCTGCAGGAACAGAAATAGTAGCTCCTATCAGCGACTCTTTGGTATCCTTGTCAATGACAATTCCTTTGACAGTCACCTGTGCAAAGAGTGAAAAAGAACATGTCAGAAACAAGACAAAAAGAAAAGATAATATTTTTTTCATTGTTCTTAAATTTTTATCTCCTACAGCGCTCATGCTAGTCTCATAACAACCCAAAACATGACCTCTTTGAGAGACTGGATTTATAATTTTTTTATGAAGTTACATATTTTTAACTAAAAACGCTAATTAGTGCAAAGATAGCATAGAGATGTTAAGAAACCGTTAAAGACTTGTGAATTAAATGACGTAATATGAAGATGGCTCTACAACACACTTTCCACTGATCAAGTTAGTATACAACACTCTATTCAAGAGAAATAAAGTAGCTATATAACATCATTTTAGTAAGCTTTGTTTTTCTGATTGCGCTATTTTAATGCTAATTTTGAAATATATTTTAAGGAATAATCATATAAAATTATATTATAACATGAAAAAAATATTAATAGTAGCAGCACTCTTCACTCTACTTGCTTGCACAAGCAAAGTATTTGCATGGGGCACAACAGGACACAGGGTAATTGCTGAAATAGCTGAGCGCAATCTGAATAAGAAAGCTCAAAAGAATGTGAAAGGCTTGTTAGATGACCAACATATGGCATTCTGGGCAAACTGGCCAGATTTTATCAAGTCAGATACCACAAAACGTTGGGATCACACACATATTTGGCACTTTGTGAATGCTCCAGCAGGAATGAGTAAAGATGAGTTTGTAGAATATATCAACAATCTCTCTCAAGACAATGTATATAGTGCTATCAAAAGTTTGAAAACGACTTTAGCAGACAAAACAAAATCAAAGGAAGAGCGCAAAGAGGCTCTAGTATTCCTAATTCACTTGGTAGGCGATATGCACCAACCTATGCACACTGGGCGTGAAGAAGACAGAGGTGGCAACAGAATAAAGGTATCTTGGTTTAGACAAGAAACAAATCTACACGCACTATGGGATTCGAAACTTGTAGATTTTGAAAAATACAGTTACACGGAATACGCTACTGTGCTAAACGTGGCTACAAAGAGAGAGAAAAAAGAGATGCAATCTGGAGCGTTGGAAGATTGGCTATATGATTCTCATTTAATAGCGAATGAAGTCTATAGTACCGTTAATACAGATGACGAGCTATCGTTTCAATATATGTATAAGGTAAGCCCTATTGTTAATGGTCAGTTGCAAAAGGCTGGTCTTAGATTGGCGCAGCTATTAAACGATATATTTTAAATTTCGCTTTTAAAGAATTTAAAACCCTTAAGCATCAATCTGCTTAAGGGTTTTTCTTATAAATTTATTTTGTAGAACTATCACGAGGAAATTCTTTTCCTGTCCATGCTTTTTGCGACGTCCATTCTTGTGCTTCATCTGTCCAAAAAGGATCATCAGCAGCTAATCCCAATGGTAGAAAGACGATAGAGGTTAAATATGCACTTCCATTGTTGATATAAGACTCGACCATCTCTGGTTGATGTCCACAGAATCCAAGATTTAGATACCCTTTACTATTGAAATTATCGCATCCATCGAACATATTCTTCATCACCGCAGTCAAAGCAGCACGTACCTGACCATTCGATAGGCCTTGAGGTAGTTCTTTGCGCCAAGCCAACATCGACAAAGGTTGAAAAGCACCTAAACGATATACCATAGAACGTCCGAAAACGGGGAAGGTGCCATCAGGAGCAATAAAACGTTCTAAAAATTGAGCATTACGTTGCATACGCTTTAGCACAACTTGATGATGTTCTTTGCCACAAGCTTTATCTACCCCAACTGTACCTTTCTTTGTCAAGATATCAAGACATTCTAAATACATAGGTTGAATAACAAAACTATTGTAATAATCTAAAGCAAAATGTGGTCCATCTGAATACCAACCATCTCCCACATACCACTCTTCAATGCTTCTCAGGGCTGCAGATATTCGATAGGAGTCTGATTCTGCACCTACTAGACTTAGAAAAGTCTCTACTGTAGAAGAAAAAAGTAACCAATTAGAATTAGGAGGATTTACTCTTCGCAATTGCTGAAATCTCTCAATATATCTTTGTTTTGTCACCTCATCAAGTGGCAACCACAAACTATCATAAGCACGAATAAAACTTTGAGCAATAAATGCAGCATCTACCAAGGGTTGAGCACCCTGTTCCCACAACAAATAATCTGCACTAGTAGGGTCAACAGCATTGGCATAACTTTTCAATGCCCATTCTTTAAGCTGTTTACGCTGCAAACCTTCTTTAGTATCATCATCGGGCAAGGAGAGCCATGGAGCAAGCCCCACCATGGTTCGTCCAAAAGCCTCCATATAAAGAACCTTTTTGTTTCCATTTCCCCAATGAGGACTATATTCTACTTCCATATTTTGCTGAAGAGTGCCTTCACTCATCTCTCGCAAAATAGGTTCTGATATTTTATAGAGCAATTGACTCCAATAGGCTCTATCATTCTCTTTGATTGATGGTTTGTTTTTTTTTTGCTGAGATAGAAAGGCAACAGCAGGATATGATAGTGAATAAGATTAGTTTTTTCATAAGCATTTTACAATTAAGGAAATTGAGAAATATAATAATACAGAAAATACTGCTAGCAACATAATATCACTAGCAGCATTTTACAATAATAATATAAGGATGAAATTATTTACAATCCAATGCTCTCTTTCTTACAAGAGCTTCCAAATAATAATAGTCAGCATAGTTGAGAGGTACATCAATCTCATTGTGATGAGGAATGCTACCTACCGAGTGCATCAATAAGAAATTGCCATTGGTTCCCATAATTGCTGAATAACGATCACTAG
>JASLEN010000485.1 GCA_030151105.1 Dysgonomonas sp. | reverse complement strand
CTTTTGTTACATCTTCTAATACTATTTCGGCAGGAGCTTGTACTGGACTTGGTATTGCACCACATTCGGTAGGTGATGTCTTTGGTATTTTCAAAGCTTACTGTACTCGTGTAGGTAGTGGTCCTTTCCCAACTGAGTTGGATAATGAAATAGGAGACAAATTGCGTGAGTTAGGACATGAGTTTGGAGCTATTACAGGTCGTGAGCGTCGTTGTGGATGGATAGACTTGGTGGCACTTCGTTATGCTATCATGGTTAACGGAGCTAACAAGCTAATCATGATGAAGAGTGATGTGCTTGATACTTTCGATACTATCAAGGCTTGTGTGGCATACGAAATAGATGGCGAAACAGTTACAGAGTTCCCGTTTGAGGCAGATGAAAGAATTACGCCGATCTATAAAGATATGAAAGGATGGAAAACTGACATGACTAAGATGCGTTCTCAATCAGAATTCCCTGCTGAATTTAATGATTATATGAAATTCTTAGAAAAAGAGCTGGGTGTTGATATTCACATCGTTTCTATAGGACCTGATAGAGATCAAACAATAGAAATCAAATAATTGAGCATCTCAATTTGCTTAATGAATGATAAAAAGGAATAATACCTAATAATTAATATGCCAGTTGAAACAATTGGCATATTTTTTGTGTTAAATTAGAGTAGAATTATACACTTTAAATGATTAAGAATTTATGATGACTTATTGGATACTATTCGGTTTGATTGCTCTTTGTAGTTATGGCGTATCGGCTATGTTGCAAAGCAAGTTCAAAAAGTACTCTCAAGTTCCGTTGGGAAACAGAATGACAGGGAGAGAGGTGGCAGAAAAAATGTTGAGAGACAATGGAATATATGACGTAAAAGTAATTTCTACTCCAGGTTCTTTGACAGACCACTACAATCCGGCAAACAAAACTGTGAATCTTAGTGAGCCCGTTTATAATATGGATAGCGTGGCTGCTGCGGCTGTAGCAGCGCATGAGTGTGGGCACGCTGTGCAGCATGCAACGCAATATGCACCCTTGCAAATGCGTTCGGCGCTAGTTCCCATTGTTAGTTTTTCTTCTAAATGGGTGATGTGGGTGCTTCTAGCTGGTATTTTTACTATACATATGTTTCCTAGCTTGATTTGGATAGGAATTGGATTGTTTGCTGTTACAACATTGTTCAGTTTTATCACTCTGCCTGTAGAAATCAACGCTAGTGCAAGAGCTTTGGCTTGGTTGAAAACTGCTGGTGTGACCAACTCTAGCAACGATGCTTATGCAAAAGATGCTCTCAAATGGGCTGCTTATACCTATGTGGTAGCAGCATTGGGTTCGTTGGCAACATTGCTCTATTATGTAATGATTGCACTAGGAAGCAGACGATAAGCCAGACTTATTATTGATAAAAAACATTAAAAGAGTAACCGATTTTGGGTTACTCTTTTCGTTTATTTTTGGCTAAAAGCCTATCTTTGATTTTCGTATAGATACAAATACAAGATTTACAACTTAATGAAATTACCCTTTTTTATATTCATTATACTAGCAGTCTATCTGTTGGCTAATTATTATGTCTTTCACCGAATTTGGGTAGCTATGCCACCTAGTACCATATTACGGACACTTCTAATTTCTGTAGCAGTATTAACCTCGGTGGGTTGGATAGCTGCAGCCGTATTTGGAGAAAGTCTGCCTATTGCAGTTACTTCGCTACTATATACTATTGGTACATCTTGGATGTTTATTGTCATCTACTTTGTACTTGTATTCCTATTTCAGGATTTGGTTTTGTTGCTCAACAAGGTGACCAATGTTGTGCCATCAAAAGTAATTCTTCAATTTTCGAAAGAAAACTGGCTTGGAATGCTCTTTACCATTGCCTTTGTGACTATGTTGATGGTAGGAGGATATCTTCGATACAATTGGAAAACTAGAGTGCATTTGCCTATTCAGTTATCAAAAACTTTAGTAACTGATTCTATATCTAACAAACCTCTGCGTATTGTAGCTGTGTCAGATTTGCATTTGGGCTATACGATAGGTAAGAAAGAGTTACGAAGGTGGATAGAATTAATTAATAAAGAAAATCCAGACCTCATTCTTATTGCAGGCGATTTAATAGATGGCAGTCTCCGTCCAGTCTTGGATGAAGATATGGCGAGAGAATTGCGTACGCTCAAAGCTCCTAAAGGCGTTTATGCTTGCTTAGGAAATCACGAACTTCTAGGAGGTACAGATCCACGTGTGGTGGCTAAGTTTTTTGAAGATGCTAACATCAAACTGCTTGTAGATGCTTATGCGGAAGTTGATAGCGCTTTGTACATTGTTGGACGACATGATAAAACTTACAAAAACAGAAAAGATTTGTCCGAATTAGTTGCTACCTTAGACCAGTCAAAACCGATCATTCTTCTCGATCATCAGCCCTATAATTTGGAGCAAGCCGAAGAAAATGGGATAGACATCCAACTTTCGGGGCATACACATAAAGGACAAATATGGCCTATCTCTATGATAACAAATTGGATTTATGAAAAGGATCATGGTTATCTGCAAAAGGGGAATTCGCATATCTATGTAAGTTCTGGGTTAGGAATTTGGGGAGGAAAATTTAGAATCGGCACGCAGTCAGAATTTGTAGTCATCGATCTAAAATAAACAAGATAAATAGCACATGAGAGTATTTTTAAATGCCATCATCATTCAATTCTTATTAAATGGCTACGTTCTTTGGAGAGGCTGGAATGCCTTACCTCCTAAGAAAATTATCCGTGTGCCTTTTGCTGCCCTCTTTATTCTCGAACTGATAATGTATCTGCTAGGCTTTTTTCTAGTAGAAAGAATGGGGATGCCTTATATCCACTATGTGGCATGGATAGCCACCACTTGGATGATTTTCATTATCTACATGTCTGTGCTTTTATTGGGCTATGACCTATTGCGATTTATCAATAAGAAGAAGCGTTTCTTACCTAAGGGTTTAGAATTAAGCAAATATAAATTTCGGCAACTATTTTATTCTATCTCTTTTGTTCTGGTGGTGAGTGCCATGTTGTGGGGAAATTATCAATTCAGAAATCCTACTATCACTCATCGTACGATAGATATTCATAAAGAGTCGAAGATAGACAAGCTGCGTATTGTGATGGCTTCTGATTTGCATGCGGGATATTTGATTAAGAAAGATATTATCTCGATGTATGTGGATAAAATTATGGAGCAAAAACCTGATATTATTCTTCTTGTTGGAGATATCATAGACTATGATATTGCTTCCGTAAAAGAGCAGAATATGGAAGAGGAATTCAAGCGTTTGAAAGCTCCTTATGGCGTGTATGCTTCTACAGGCAATCACGAGTATATTGGTATTGATGGAGAAGAACTTCATGAAAAAGTGACTTGGCAATCTGAATATGCAGGCTTGTCTGTCTTGCGAGATTCTACTGTGTTGATCGATAGTGCTTTTTATGTGGTGGCACGAGAAGATGATACTTACCAATTTAGAAAGCCTTTGAAAGAATTGAT
>JASLEN010000222.1 GCA_030151105.1 Dysgonomonas sp. | reverse complement strand
TCCTTTTTTCAAGGGGTCACTTTCCGTGGGAAGAAGGGGTCATTTTGCTTAGGAATGACTGCTCACTTTAAATTGGACAAAGGGGGGCAATTTGAGTGGGATTTTCCACTTACAAAATACTCATCTGTATGTAAATTATGTAAAATTCTATATTTTCGTTTTTCCTCACTAATAGCTTGTTGTTTTAATAATTCTATATTCTGTAATAAAATATCAACGAGACCTTTATCCATTAATTTATTAGCATATTTTTCCATACCGTATAGCCATGAGAAAAAATCAGACTTGGATGAATACTTAGTAATTGCAGTCAAGTATTGCAATCCACTAGTCGAAAAATACTCGTTTTCTTCCAAGTTGCTAAATCCTAGAGTAAACTCATCACCATATTGTATTGATATATCATTTAAAGAGCTAACTAAATCCTCTTTGTGAAAAAGTTTGTTTATGCCTTTTTGCATGTCAACAAGAGTTTTAGCGCCAGGAATGTCAATAAAATCCGCTTCTAACTCTTTTATATTTAGTGCTTCAACTAGTAATGTGACCAGTTGGTCTTCAAGGTTTAAGAGTCCTAAAAGGTCGCTCATAGATACTCCATCATCAATTAATCTTGATTTAAATAAATGTTTAATACGAAAGTCTGTCATAAATTGAATATTTAATGTTAACAATAGATTGCTTTTAAAGATAGCTAATTTAGTAACGCAAGTAGATGGTAAGGTCTATATCTTACAACAAATTCTTCATAGCTTCATCAATCTGACTATTCTCAAAACTATCTAAGTAGATTTGAGTCACTTTTTCAGAGCTATGACCTAGTGACTCGCTAATGATTGTGGTGTTCACCCCTGACCTCTTCAAAATGGTAGCATAAGAGTGTCTAGCGACATAGGTCGTTAGCGTTATATCTATTTTGGCTCTTTGTCCTATTATCTTTAGATTTCGGTTGACTTGACCTAGCACCTTTTGAATTCGATTGTACTTCTGTTGCTCTGTTTTGTGCGTCTTTCGGTCAAGGATGGGGAGGATATAATCGTTGGCTTTCGCATTGTCAATGCTATATTTATCAATAATCCTTTGAACCTCTTCTTGAATAGCAATATTGATAAGTCGCTTTGTCTTCTGCCTAATATACTGAATACGTCCATTTTGAATATTCTCATATTTCAAATTAGCTATATCTGTAAAGTTAATTCCACTTTGCAAATAACTGAAAATAAATATATCACGACTCAAAATTAAAGATTTACTTTCAGACGATAAGTCAAGATTAAGAATCCTTTTTATTTCTGCTTTTGTGATAGAGCGTTTCTTTGTTTTAGAGCTAAATTTCGACATTCTAAACTCATTAAAAGGATAGTCTTCCCTTTTGGCTATTTGTTGCTCTATAGCCTTGTTAAAAGCACTTCTTAGAGTTCTGAAAAGCAAACTCATTGTTGTTTCTGCTCTATTGCAACTTATCAGCCACTTTTCGTATTTATTGAGCCAAGCTAAATCTATTTCTGAGAATAAAAAGTCTAGATTGTTGGTCTTCTTAAAGGTCTTCAGTGAATTGTAAGAATCACGATAAATATTTGCATTCCCTATTTTGCCTATTGATTTATAATGAGCAATTAACTCTTTATAAAATTCATCGACAGTCTTTATTTGAGTTTTTTGCTCAGTAGATTCAATAAGTGTTGTTGCAGTAAAGTTTTTATTATTTGCCTTAAAATTCAATACTTGAGTCTGATATTCCAGTATTTTATCTAAAATAATCTTTTGAATATACTCTTTATTGGGGTGTGAAGATTTAGGAGTGTTGGTTTTGAAATCCCAATCCCTGGCTAAAATAGAGAGTTTTAAACTTACATATTTGAGTTTCCCTCTTTGATAAATTCGAAGCATGATAGGATGCTCACCATTTTTCAAGGTCTTAGATTTGTAGCAAACGGCATTAATAGTAGTATTCATTATCGTTTCTTGGTTTAAACTCTGGTTTAAAAACCTTGTTTAAACTGACTGAAAACAATAAAAAAAAGACGACCACATTTCTGTAATCGTCTCATTCTAAGAGCGGAAGAAGGGGCTCAAACCCTCGACCCTCAGCTTGGAAGGCTGACGCTCTATCAACTGAGCTACTTCCGCATTGTATTATGATACAAAAGTAATCTGAAAAAATGAGAATTCCAAATTGGAACGCACTTTTTATAAAGAAAACTTTGAGCTTATGCTCTCGGCTATACTCTCAAACTCCTCTTTGCTCAACTGTAGTTTAGGATTAGATAGATTCATATCCGAAGCCTTGTCTATTGGCATGAGGTGTATGTGAGCATGAGGTACATCTAGTCCAACCACCATCAAACCTACTCTTTCGCAAGGAATGGCGGCTTTGATTGCTTCTGCCACTCTTTTGCTAAAAAGTGTCATTTCTGAAAGTAAATCATCTTGCAGATCGAAGATATAATCAACCTCCACTTTGGGTATCACGAGAGTATGCCCCTTAGTCATGGGGTTTATGTCTAAGAAAGCAAAGAACTTATCGTTCTCTGCTATCTTATAGGATGGAATGTCTCCTGCTATTATTTTACTGAAAATAGTTGCCATATCTGTTTTATATAGATATATCTACAATTTCGAAAGTCATAATTCCAGATGGAACTTTGATTTCTGCAACATCGCCAACTTTCAGTCCCATTAAGCCTTGAGCAATAGGAGTATTGACTGCTATTTTATTTGCCTTCAAGTCGGCTTCGCTCTCTGCCACTAGGGTATATGTCATTTTCTGATTGTTCTTAGTGTTCTTGATTGTCACTTTGTTCAATATCTGAACCGAGTCTGTTCCAATCATGTCTTTGCTGATAAGTCGAGCTGTAGCAAGTACATTTTTCATTTGTGCTATTTTAGCCTCTAGCAAGCCCTGTGCTTCTTTGGCTGCATCGTACTCTGCGTTCTCAGACAAGTCTCCTTTGTCTCTTGCCTCTGCTATCAGTTTAGATATTGCGGGTCTCTCAACAGTTTCAAGAGCTGTTATTTCGTCTCTCAATTTGTTGTATCCCTCTTCAGTCATATATGATACTGCTGCCATGGTATAACTTTTAAATTAGGTAATTATTTTGTTTAGTTTCTTTTTAAATGAGACAAAAAGAAAAAGAATCCTTACCCTATAGGTCAGAACTCCTTTCCTTTTTATCAATATTATTTCAATTCAAAGATACAGTATCTTTTTGATAATGTCCAAAATACTACATCCTTTTTTATAGGACTTTAGCAATTTCGCTGCTTATATCAGCGCTCAGAGGTAGTCTCTTGACGATTTCTCCTTCTCTGTTTAGGATGTATGTTGTTGGCAATCCTCCTATATTAAACTTAACAAGTAGGGGAGAGTTGACAGATTGTTCGTCTCGGACACATATCCAAGGTAGATTTACTGCTGCATTTTTCCAAGCATGTTTATCTCCATCAAATGAAACCTGATAGATCTCTACTTTGTCCTTGTATTTGCTATATACCTGATTTAGTCTCACGTTGTGTGCTAGAGAATACTCGCTTTGGTAGGCAGTAAAGTCTAGTATCACCACTTTTCCTTTTAGACTTGAAGTCGAGATAGTTTTATTATTAAGGTCTGGTAATGAGATTGTATATAAATCGTTTCCAGTAGTTTCTTCACTAGTTAGCTTGTCTAAAGTTCTTTGTTGGTTGTCAAAGGCTTTTCTTGCAGCTACGGCATTAAGCGTATATTCTTTTAATTGTGCTGTGCGAGGTGATTCTGGGAAAAATGTGTCCCATACAGTTGCTACAGCTCTAAATAGGTTAAGATCCTTTTTATCATTTGGGTCAAAAATAAGCATATCATCTATCTTTTGGAATAGGATGAAGTATGCAGCTGTACTTTTATATTCGTCTATAATCATATCCGAAGCTTTAGCCTTGTATGCTTCTATGGTAGCATTAATCTCGTCCACAAACTTTTGATCAGAAATTGTCTTTTGTTCATGCTCTTTTTTGAGTTTTCCAATAGTCGCTTTCAATTTGGCTACTTCCATAATCACTTCTTGAATTCGAGCCGAATTGAAAGAACCTTCTACTTTATAAGAAGTGGCAAAAGTAGGTCTCGCTGCCGTAAAAGTTATTGTCTCTGTAGAATCTACGGAGAAATTTATACTTTGGTTCTCAAGACGTAGTCTATAGAACTCAGCATAGTTGAGCGCCTCTTGCTTGAAGGTAAAGTCTCCCTCTTTAGATAATTTGACTGAGTCTAGAATTGTTACATCAGCATGTCCTCGTCTTTCGAGGTAGAGCATAAGTGTATCAGCATCACTGATTTTACCTTGTACGATAAAATGTTTTTTATTGTCTCCGCACGAAACTAGAAATAAGATTGAACTTACAATTAAGATGATTCGGGTTAAATGTGTATTCATCAATGCGTTATCTTTTGTTAATTAAAAAGTACCTTGCAAATATATCAAATATAATGCAAGGTACAGCTTTGTGTAAATAAAAATGAGATATTTATATCTTAATCTTATTAGCAATCTTCCCAATGCTCAAGCCTTGAATCAGGATTGAGAACACTACCACGAAATAAGTGGCAGCTATTATAACTTTTTTATATGGACCTTCGGCAATAGAAAGTGCCAGTGCAATAGAAACAGCACCTCGTAGTCCTCCCCAAACAAGGATGATAATAGTCCCTTTCGAAAATTTCTCTTTAAAAGGAATTATCCACGTTGGAACTTTAATAGAGGCATATCTTGCAAATAGTACAATGATGATAGCAATAACTCCCATTAGCCAATAATCTAGCAAGTCGGGCATCAATAGCAATTCAAAGCCTATGAATAAGAATAGAATTGCATTTAATACTTCGTCTATCAACTGCCAAAACACATTCAAGTTATTTGCATTTTCTTTATGAGCAAATCCTTTGCGACGAGAATCTCCAATGATAAGACCTGCCACCACCATGGCCAATGGTCCCGAAAAGTGCATTGCTCCAGCAGCTAGGTAACCTCCCATTACAACAGATAGCGTAATTAGGACTGAGATTTTCAAATCCATGGCGGACTTCATGCCATGCCATGCAATTTTTCCTAATATAAAACCTAACACAACTCCTCCTATCACCTCTTTTGCTAAGAGTCCTAATGTAAAGCCCCAGTCCACTTCCAAGTCGTTGGTCATGCCCCCAGCAGTCATACTCAATATCACAGCAAATACAACAACGGCTACACCATCATTGAAAAGAGATTCTCCAGCAACCTTAGTCTCTACAGCTTTAGACACTTTAGCTTCCTTCAAAATAGCGAGTACAGCAATTGGGTCGGTAGGCGAAATTAATGCTCCAAACAGAAGACAGTACACAAGAGGCATCTCTATGTGTATATCAAATAACGGAAGAAAAGCTCCTAATACATAGTAAAGCCCAAATCCTACGACTAGAGTGGAGAGGATAACACTTATGGAAGAGAAAACGACGATGGGCAGTTTTTGCTCTTTCAAATCTTGAAGGTTGATATGTATTGCTCCAGCAAATAATAAAAAGTTAAGCATTCCTCCCATCAATACTTCCGAAAAGTCAATACTGCCTATTATAGCAGAAAGCTGACTCAGTGGAAATTTATGGAAATAGTCCCCTATCAATACAATCCCAAGTGAGGTCACCATGGCTATCACCATCACACCTATAGTAGCAGGAAGTTTTAAATAACGATTGTTAATGAACGAAAATAGTGTTGCTATCACGATCAGAATAGTAAATGAATAGTATAGTTCCATTAGCTTCAGTCTTTGGTTTTAGTTTGTTTCAGATACAAAAATAAAACAAAGTCACGACTTAGAAGTTGGAGCGACTAATAAATTTAAAGGATTGGCTCATTTTTTTTCAAAACTTAATCTGCATGTTATGACGTTGTTGTTGGTGTAGAGAAAAAACTTTTTAATTTTTATTGAATATTATTTGGAGGTTGAATAAAAAGCGCATACTTTTGCATCCGCATTCGAGAAACAAACGATGTTTCAATAGTGAGTGCTAAAAGAATGAGATCTTTGATTTAATGACATACAAACAAGCAAGTGTAGTGCTTTATTTGTTTTTAACGATAAAGTATTTATACCTTGTCAATTCATTTTGAATTGTACAACATCTCTAATAAAGGGCGGGGACAAACTAAGGAATTATAAATAAAAAATTTACAAAGAAGAGTTTGATCCTGGCTCAGGATGAACGCTAGCGATAGGCTTAACACATGCAAGTCGAGGGGTAGCAGG
>JASLEN010000156.1 GCA_030151105.1 Dysgonomonas sp. | reverse complement strand
TTGACATAAACTCAATAGAAGAACTCAATGACCACAAAGCCAAGTTCGAAAATGGGCGCATATATGGAATTGCTGCTGGTGCAGGTATTCACACAAATACAGAGAAAGCGATTGTTGAGTATAACTTGGACTACGAACAGTTAACTTCATCAGAAACATCAATGATTACGGCTCTCAAAAAAGCAGTATCTAACAAAGAATGGATAGTAATAACAGGATGGAAACCTCACTACATTTGGACAATGTTTGATCTGAAACCTTTGGAAGATCCAAGAAACGTATATCCGACGGATGAAATCAGAATTGTCACTCGAAAAAACTTCGATACCGATCAGCCTGAGATAAATGTTTTTTTCAGTAAATTCAAACTAAATATGGATGAATTAGGCGAATTGATGGACGACATTTCATCTGACAGAGATCCAGCAGTAGGCGCAAAACTCTATTATGATAAGCATAAAGAGACATTAAGCACTTGGCTCGAAGATAAAAAGACAGAACAATAATACTGAATTATATGTTTCTAGAAAGTAGATATTGAAAATTCAATATCTACTTTTCTCTTTTTCCTCCCCATCGGAAAGAAGAAATATCTACATTTACAAAACAGAAATCAACAAAGAATATTTATGCAAAAAATTGCAATCATAAGCGATATACATGGCAATCTGCCAGCCCTCAAAGCAGTATTGAACGATATAGACAAAGAATATAAAGCAGACAAGATCTACTGTCTGGGTGACCTAGTAGATGCTGTGCCTTGGCACAACGAAGTGATTGAACTTATTAAGGAGCAAAACATACCAACTGTGATGGGAAATCATGACGAGCGAATTGCCTTCGATCAAGGGGTAGTTGCTATGCCCAAGCATACCGCCGAAGAAACTGCGGCTAGAATAAGTACCATTGCCCACACAAAAGCGACCATCACCGATGAAAACAGAGATTTTCTTGCTTCACTTCCCAAGTCCATAGACCTAGAATACTCAGGAGCAAAATGCCTATTGACTCATGGCAGTCCTAAAAGTAACAAACAGTACATATTCGAAGATCACGATGAGGAGGAAATTAAAACTTGGTTTAGAGAATACGAATCAGACATAATACTAATGGGACACACTCACTTCTCATACATTCGAAAAATAGATGTAGATGGCACAGAAAAAACATGTATCAATGTGGGATCAGTGGGGAGATGCAAGGAGGCCATTGGTGCTAAAGCCGTCTATCTATGGCTAACTATCGATGAACAAGGAGAAGTAACTCCTACTCTTCGAAAGATAGAGTATAACGTACAAGAAGCCATTCAAGGAATAAAGGCAAGTCCAATACCAGACTTTTATGCCAAATTTTTCGAAAAGCATTTGCGCACCCAAATTCTCTAACGAAATACCTTTGATATTTTAAAAATGAGCGTTATCTTTAAGAGAATACTTTCAAGAACCTATTTACGATCTTAGAAGAGACAAGAAAATCTGTTATGCTATCCTACAAAAGTAAAATTTTAGGCATCGTCAAAAATATTGACTTTCGCCCTAAATTATTCGAAACCTTTAAGAATTACAATAAAGAAACCTTCATGTCCGACCTCATGGCGGGTATCATTGTTGGTATTGTAGCCCTTCCTCTAGCTATTGCTTTTGCTATAGCCAGTGGTGTGGAGCCTGAAAAGGGGATAGTCACGGCTGTGATAGCTGGGTTTATCATTTCTGCATTTGGAGGCAGCAAGGTTCAGATAGGAGGTCCTACTGGGGCATTCATCATCATTATCTACGGAGTAGTAGTAAAATATGGAGTCACGGGATTGCTCATATCCACAATTCTAGCAGGGGTCATCCTCCTACTCTTAGGAATATTTAGACTAGGTACAATTATTAAGTATATTCCCTACCCAATTATTGTCGGATTTACGAGTGGAATTGCAGTTACTATATTTACAACTCAGATAGCAGACCTTTTTGGGATGAATTTTGGAGGAGAAATCGCTCCTGCCGATTTTGTCGGCAAGTGGATTATGTATTTCAGATACCTCCCTACGACTCAAATCATTGTGCTGCTTGTCGGTCTTGCCAGCATAGGCATTATCGTTTACACACCCATTTGGGCTAAAAACACCTATGAGAGTATGCTGTCGAAGTCCGAAACCGTGGACGAAAAGCATAAAAAAACATATATACGCCTTGCTAAAATTGCAGGTGTTTTGAAGAAGATTCCAGGCTCATTAGTTGCTATTATAGTTATCACTCTTTTAGGAATACTTCTAAAGTCTATGGGGGTAGAAGGGCTTGATACTATTGGCGATCGTTTTAGCATCAAAGCAAGTTTACCAGGTGCAGAAGTGCCAAATATAACTTGGGAAAACGTAAAAGAACTACTACCAGTAGCCGTTACCATAGCGCTGCTTGGAGCTATAGAATCACTATTATCGGCAACAGTAGCAGATGGAGTGATCAATGACAAACACAATTCAAATACTGAATTGATAGCACAAGGCGTAGCAAATATCGTAACTCCTATTTTTGGAGGAATACCTGCCACAGGAGCGATTGCCCGAACAATGACCAACATCGACAATGGCGGACGAACTCCTATTGCAGGGATTATCCATGCCGTTGTTCTATTGCTTATACTGCTCTTCTTGATGCCATTGGCTCAATACATACCGATGGCGTGTTTGGCAGGAGTGCTAGTTATAGTTGCTTATAATATGAGTGAGTGGCGAACTTTCAAGTCGATGCTCAATAACCCCAAAAGTGATGTCGCTGTGCTACTCGTCACATTCTTCTTAACCGTTGTATTCGACCTCACCATCGCCATACAAGTAGGTATTGTTATAGCCAGCCTCTTCTTTATGAAACGTGTTGCCGAGACTACGGATGTTTCTGTCATCACAGGGAATGATGACGAAGCTGATGACTCTCTCTATGATGGCGAACCAACCTTACAAATAGCTGAGGGAATAGAGGTGTATGAAATCAACGGACCTTACTTTTTTGGAATAGCTAATAAGTTTGAGGAGCACATTGCACTTTTGAACAAGCAAACTTATGTGAGGATCATACAAATGAGAAAAGTCCCATTTATTGACTCTACAGGAATAAACAACTTGACCAACCAGTGCAAACTGTCCATCAAGAAAGGAACTAGAATCGTCCTTTCAGGCGTAAGAGCCAATGTCAACGAAGACTTAGAACGCATGGGTTTCAACAAGCTAATTGGTAAGGAGAACATCTGCTCCAACATTGAAGCAGCCTTATACAGAGCTGAAGAATTGATGCAAGAGGCATTAGATGCCAAGGCAGACGCTTTGAGAGAAAAAGAATTGGAAAAAACAAAAGAAAAGGAAGAAACTGAGCATAGCTCTGAAGACAAAGAGTGATAGCCTTCTTTTCTACAATATAGTTGTAGCCATTCCTTCTAATATTAAGAAGGAGTGGCTTTTTCATTAAAAGGTCGTAACCTACAAAGATATACCCCCAAATACTTTTTAGAACAAGCTATATCCACTATATTTGACAAGCCTATCTTAAATCTATTCAAATAATATTGACATTTTAACCTCTAAAATTTAATCTATGGACACTACTCTTAGTAAACCTCAACAGTCGTCTCGCATACTTGCACTCGATATTCTGAGAGGAATCACTATTGCAGGAATGATCTTGGTAAACAACCCTGGCTCGTGGGCTAATATCTATGCTCCACTTGGACATGCAGAATGGCATGGACTAACGCCTACCGACTTGGTCTTTCCATTTTTCATGTTCATCATGGGAATATCAACATTCATTTCGCTACGAAAATCAAATTTTGCTGCAAGCAAAGAATCTGTACTGAAGGTTATCAAACGTACCTTTGTTATCTTTATGATAGGCATTGGCTTAGCGTGGTTTGGACTAATCATGTCCACCTACCACAAACTAGCACCCGAAAGTCTAGACGTGTTTACAAGACTATGGAGGGCTATGACTAGCCTACAAGACATTCGCATTATGGGAGTAATGCAGCGATTAGGGCTCACCTATGGAATAACTGCTTTATTGGCAATGTTCGTAAAACATAAGTACTTTCCACATATCATTGTTGGTATTCTAGTTTCATACTTTCTGATACTCTTCTTTGGTGATGGATTTGCATCAGCAGAAAATCAAGAAAGTATTGTATATATAATAGACAGAGCCATTCTTGGCGCCTCACACCTTTATAGAGGAGGGGCAGTAGTAGATCCTGAAGGTTTGGTGAGTACTCTACCCGCAATAGCCCATGTTATGATTGGTTTCTGTTGTGGTAAATATTTAGTAGAGATAAAAGACAATCATGCAAGAATAGAGAAGCTATTCATTATTGGTACTATACTTACCTTCGTAGGCTTCTTACTAAGCTATGGTTGCCCAATAAACAAAACAATATGGACTCCAACATATGTTCTAGCAACTTGTGGACTTGGTTCGCTATTCTTAGCATTGCTCATTTGGATTATAGACATCAGGGGTAAAAAGAAATGGACACCATTCTTTGAAGCATTTGGAGTCAATCCTCTATTCATTTATGTATTTGCAGGAATATTTGCTCGAGTATTGTTAGACACTCGCCTTCCAGTTGGAGAAGGTTATAGATCGCTCAAATCATTATATTACGATACACTATTGACGCCTTATTTCGAAGCTCATATAGCCTCGCTGTTATATGCTGTCAGCTTCATTATTGTGTGCTGGCTCGTAGCCAATGTTCTCTACAAGAAGAAGATTTATATCAAGATATAAGAATATATTTACAGGAATGAAAAGTGCCAGAATAGCCATTCTCGGCACTTTTTATTTCAAAATTAAATTACTTCTGATATAATACCCTCAATTTTATAGCTTCTATTCCCTTTAATTGTACTACTTTTGCATTTTGGTTCTAATCTACATTATGTAAAAATGAAGACAGTAAAGATAAGAGATAAAGAATTTGAGTTATTTCTTTCGCAGGAAGAAATTGAGAAAGCAATTGACAAGGTGGCAGCTAAAATGAACGAAGACTTAGCAGATGCCAATCCTTTATTTATCTGCATTTTGAATGGTGCATTTATGTTTGTTTCTGACTTGATGAAACGTGTCAATGTGCCTTCTGAAATGACTTTTGTAAAACTATCATCATATGCTGGCACAAGCAGCACTGGTAGTATTAGAGAAATTTTTGGTTTGGTAGAAGACATCAAAGGTCGTACTGTAGTTATTATAGAAGATATTGTGGACACAGGTCACACAATGACTAGGATGCTTGCCGAACTTGCGAAAAGAGAACCAAAGGATATCAAAGTTGCAACTTTGTTATTCAAACCCAAAGCTTTGCAAACTGATGTTAAGCTAGATTATGTAGCCCTAGAGATTCCTAGCGATTTTATCGTAGGATATGGCTTAGACTATGATGGATATGGAAGAAATCTGTCAGACATTTATAAAGTAATAGACTAGGAAGAAAACATTAACAATAACAAAAAATACATTTATTACTATGCTTAATATTGTGATATTTGGAGCTCCAGGCTCAGGAAAAGGAACTCAAAGTGAGAACCTAATCGAAAAATACAATTTGGCACATATTTCTACAGGAGATGTGTTCCGTGCCGAAATTAAAGGTAAAACAGAACTTGGGCTACTAGCCGAAGAATATATCTCAAAAGGTCAACTTGTTCCAGATGAAGTAACTATCGGCATGTTGGCAAAGGTATTGGATAGCAAAAAAGACTCTGCTGGAGTGATCTTCGATGGTTTTCCGAGAACAATAGCGCAAGGAGAAGCGTTGGATAAAATGCTAGAAGAGAGAGGACAATCGGTTTCTATAGTAGTTAGCTTGGAAGTAGATGAACCAGAACTGATAGACCGTTTGATCAAACGTGGACAACAATCTGGACGTTCGGATGATAATCTAGAAACTATCAAAGCACGTTTGGACGTATATACAAATCAAACATCTCCATTGAAAGCTCAATATGAGAAAAGTGGAAAACTTGCTAGCATCAAAGGTGTAGGAACTGTAGAAGAAATATTTGGTCGTATTGCAGAAGCAGTTGACAAGGTAAAATAATATCTCTACATAAAATATAAGGGGAAGAAGTTATGAGTATTTTTCTCTATAACTTCTTTTCTCGTTTTTAAGAGACTGTGTAAATTGTTGTATCTTTCGGATTAGAAGGAGCAACCTAAAATAAGAAAGACTATGTCCAATTTTATAGATTACGTTAAAATATACTGCCGATCGGGAAAAGGAGGGAGAGGATCTTCCCACTTCCGACGTGAAAAATATATCCCTAAAGGAGGTCCTGATGGAGGAGACGGAGGAGATGGAGGAGACATCATCCTACGTGCAAACGAAAATCTATGGACATTGCTTCATCTCCGATTTGAACGCCATATTCTTGCCGAACACGGCGAAGGAGGTACGGGCAAAAAAAGTACGGGTAAGTCTGGTGCATCCAAGATCATAGAAGTTCCACTAGGAACAGTGGTCTACGATGCTGAGACAGGGGAATATCTATGTGATGTAACAGAGCATGGACAAGAAGTGATACTTCTAAAAGGAGGAAAAGGAGGACTAGGAAATGTAAATTTCAAAACCTCTACAAACCAAGCTCCACGCTATGCCCAACCAGGAGAACCCTATGAGGAAAGACGTGTGGTAATGGAGCTCAAGATGCTTGCCGACGTTGGTTTAGTAGGTTTTCCAAATGCAGGAAAATCAACTCTTCTATCAGTGGTGAGTGCAGCAAAACCAAAAATTGCAGATTATCCGTT
>JASLEN010000124.1 GCA_030151105.1 Dysgonomonas sp. | reverse complement strand
ATTCTCAACCCAAAGTCTCGACCCTTCGGACAACACATGCCCTTGAAGCTCTGTAATCTCCAACCCACTTTTTTCCCTCGCTGTAATGGAATTCACATGCACATCTAGCTTTTCCATATCTATGGAGTGAATGCTCACACTAGCGTTGAAGTTAGTTACGTAGATATCGAAAGGATTAAATTCTGTGCTATCCATAGAAGCCACTCCTACTCGATGAGATAATCGCCCATTCGCAAGTTTAATATCATCTACAACTATGTCTAGCGCACTTGAAGTTGTATCTTCAACTACCGTTGTATCGCTACTCGCGAATTCATCGACAATAAATTGAAAATTGTAATCAGAAACGCTATCAGGAGCAGTTATATTGATGTAGAAATTATCTAGCTGTACTTGATTGATTCGCAACCTTCCTTGTGTCAAAAAGTCTAGTGGTTTTATTCTTGCATGCAAGTATTCGGCAAATACAAGAGTATCGCTCGACTGATCTTCCACATACAGCCCTTTGATGGTTGCGCTGTTGAAAAGACTAAATCTGACCTGACTAACTTTCACTTCGGTTTTGAGCATCGAGGTCAACTGCTCTGAAGCAAAAGCGGTTAATCTACTCTGCACAAACGGAATAGACAACACGAGATAGAGCAAAGAATTGAGCACAAAAAAGCCCAAGATGACATATAATATCACCTTTAGCAGTTTTTTGAACCAACTTATTTTCTCTATTGGCTCCTTTGCGGTTTCTTTCGCCTCTATATGCTCGTCCTTGTCTTCCATCTTTTGTATATTCTATTTTAGCTTATCAGCCCACTCCTCTTCTTTAAATCCTACTAAAACGAAATCCGCCCCTACCACGATAGGACGCTTTACGACCATTCCATCGGATGCAAGTATATCGAGCAACTCGCTCTCGGTGGCAGTAGCTACCTTATCTTTCAGATTGTTTTCTCTGTATATTTTACCCGATGTATTGAAAAAACGAGCAATAGGCAATCCACTCTTTTTGAGCCATGCCGCTAATTCTTCTTTGGTAGGGTTGTTGGTAGTTATATCTCTATCTTCAAAATCTACACCATTATCAGACAACCACTTGCCAGCTTTTCTACATGTGCTACACTTTGGATATTGAACAAATAATACTTTTGACATTGATCTTTAATTTTTAAAAATTAGAACTCTTAAGCGATGAAACAAACAAAATGCAACTATGTTTATATTTTTTGCGACTTCGCCTAGCTGCTTATTGACAAAAATAGCACATTCGCACTGAGATTCGACAACACTCTCACTTAATCTTCATAAAATTAGTCAAAAGCGACAATAATTGTTGTATTTTTGCAAATCAAAATTTTGCTACTTTTAGAGTATAAGACTTAGTATCAATTGATTTATAAAAGGAGAATAATTAAAAATATGAAAAGGGCAATTAAGTCTGTTCCACTATTATTCTTAATTATCATTTTAATGAGCGGATGTTCAACCATTATGAATCTAGCATTAGGTCCAGAATGCCGAACAGAGGGATGCACAAGTAAGGCGGAAGAAGATAGTCCATATTGTGGCTTCCATCGACGATAAATAAGAAGGAATAAAAAATTAGACTTCGGTCAACAAAAAATAAGAATAATGATACAATCAATGACTGGCTATGGCAAAGCCACAGCCGAACTACACAGCAAAAAAGTTACAGTGGAGGTAAAATCTCTAAATAGCAAACAGCTGGATCTTTCTGTACGCATGCCTAGCATCTACAGAGAACACGAAATGAACTTGAGAAATATGCTTGGACGTGAACTAAGCAGAGGGAAAATAGATCTACTAGTTTTTGTAGAGAACATAGGTACTGAAACCAACAATGTAATCAACCAAAACATTGTAGAAGGCTACCACAAGCAAATCTGCGAATCGGCAAAAGCACTAGGTGTAGATACTCCTACCGATTGGTACTCCATATTGCTACGCATGCCAGATGTGCTAAAACACGAAGTGCATGAAGCTGACGAAGAAGAATGGAAGGTGGTAGAGAAAACCATAAACGAGGCTATAGCACAAATGCAAGCATTCAGAAATCAAGAAGGACAAATGCTATACGATCTTTTTGTAGAAAAGGTAAACAACATCAACAGTTTGCTAGTTGAGATTGCTCCATACGAAGAAGAGAGAATAGAGCGTGTGAAAGAAAAAATAGTGGAGTCGCTACAAAAAATAGAAGACTTTGACTACGATAAAAATCGCTTTGAACAAGAAATGATTTATCACGTAGAACGCCTAGACATCAACGAGGAGAAAGCAAGATTGGCAAATCACTTGACCTATTTTGTGGACACCATGAACAACGAGGTGGCTCAAGGAAAAAAACTAAACTTCATTTCACAAGAAATTGGACGTGAAGTGAATACAATGGGCTCTAAATCAAACCATGCCGAAATGCAACAAATTGTGGTTCGCATGAAAGACGAGCTAGAGCAAATTAAAGAACAGGTATTAAACGTATTATAAAACAGACATCGATTCATTTACATGGGAAAACTGGTCATCATTTCAGCTCCATCAGGAACTGGAAAAGGAACTATCATCAATTATTTATTAGAACAAAACCTAGGTCTAGAGTTCTCTATCTCTGCCACTAGCCGGCCTCCAAGGGGAGAAGAAGTGCACGGAAAGGAATACTACTTCATATCGGCAGATGAATTTCGCAAGAGAATAGTCAACGACGAATTCTTGGAATATGAAGAGGTTTATCAAGATAGATTCTATGGCACGTTGAAATCGGAAGTAGAAAGAATCGCTCAAAAGGGCAATACTGCCATCTTTGACCTCGATGTGGTGGGTGCACAACGAGTAAAAGAGCAATATGCGAAGAGCTGCCTTTCTATATTCATAAAACCTCCTTCCATACAAGTCTTAAGAGAGCGACTAGAGGCTAGAGGCACTGAGAGCAAGGAACATATAGATGCTAGACTAGCTAAGGCTGAATATGAACTCTCTTTCGAAAACAAATACGATGTTGTCATCATCAATGACAAGCTAGAAGAAGCAAAAACAGAAGCATTACAAATTATTAAAGACTTTTTAGGTAAATGAAGATAGGCATCTTTTCAGGTTCGTTCAACCCGATTCACGTTGGACACATTATTTTGGGAAATTATATTGTAGAATACACCGAAATAGATGAAGTGTGGTTCTTAGTAACACCACACAATCCGTTAAAAGATGAAACTAGCCTAATAGACGAAAATCAGCGTTTTGAGATGGTTCAACTGGCAACACAGCACTATGATAAGCTAAAAGCCAGCAACTTCGAGTTTTCACTTCCTCGCCCATCCTTTACTGTGGACACTTTGGCAGCATTGAGTCAAGAATATCCTGAACATGAGTTCAGTCTTGTGATAGGTGGCGACAACTGGGACTCCATTACACGATGGAAAGACCATGAGAAGATAATAACATCGCACAAGATTTTGATCTACCCTCGCCTCGATAATAGATTGATCATCCCCACTCGATTGAAAAATACGGTGGAGGTGCTAGACTCTCCAATCATTGACATTTCTTCTACATTTATACGAGAAGGTTTGGCTGAGTCAAAAGACATGCGCCCTTTTCTAGATGTGGAGGTCAACAACTACATTCATTCAAAAAAACTATATCAAATAAAAGATGAGTGACAATCTTTTGAAAAAAGAAAGAGATCCATTTTTTGATTCTCTAAAATTTATACTGACCGCCATGGTGGTGATGGGGCATGCCCTACAAGGCATGCTCGAATCGGGCAATCAGTTACTATTCGCCACCTATACCTTTACACAGCTTTTCAGAATACCACTATTCATCTTTGTTTCAGGCTACTTTTCGAAGAACCTGACTTGGACGAAATACAAAAAAAGCCTTTTTGCACTCCTTGTTACCTACTTCTTGTTCCAAACTCTATATTACTTTGAAGTCACTGATCTCAAAAACTTCAATCTGTTGAGCTTTTTAGTAGAACCAAGAGGTTTGATGTGGTACATAATGGCTCTCATCATCTGGAGAGGCTTTTTCAGCCTTCTACCACGCTTCAAATACGATTTCCCAATCATACTCACACTGTCTGTGGCAGCAGCTCTGATTATTGGATTCAAGATAACCACCACTATATTCGAAGGACTGAGAGTTGTTTCCTTTTTTCCATACTTCGTGCTCGGATATTATTGTAATTCAAGTACTATCGCAAAAATAAGAAGTTGGAATAAGGTAGTTCCTTTCTTCATCCTCATCTTTGGTTTTATAGCCGTTTATGATTATATGCCACATTTATTCCGTCTTTCTTTGTATGGAACCATTTCGTATAAGGTTTTATTCAAAGAAGCTCCAATGATGGGCATGTGGTATAGATTATTATCCTTCCCAATTGCCCTTTTCTTCGGCGCAATGGTGATAAATCTCGCAACATCCAGTTTTGCGAAGTGGGGAAAGAAGACTGTATTTATATACCTGTTGCACCCAATTGTGATGTTTACGGTATATTTTGGTATCTTAGAGTTCTTCAATATCGAGCAAACGTTTTTGGGTAATATGATTGCCTTCCCTATCATTGTAGCTACCTGTGTCTATATTTCGAGATATCAGATCGTACAATTTATAGTGAACCCTGTCGATTTCATTAAGAAAAAAAGAAATAAAAAATTACAGCATAATGAATAAAGAAGCACTGTCTGAGGACATTAAATTAAGATTAGCAAGAATACAAAAAGTGATGCAAGCCATGAACATAGACGCTTGCGTACTCAGCACAGAGGTTAACATCTTCTATTGCACAGGTTTAGTTTACAATGGATATTTCTATCTTCCTGCCGAAGGAGAAGCCATCAATTTTGTGCGTCGCCCCAAAGTTAACCTAGAGAATACTATCTACATACATAAACCTGAGCTTATTCTTGAAAGTTTGGAAGAGAGAGGCTTAAAAATTCCAAAGACTATCTTAGTAGAAAAAGATGCACTTTCATTCAACAGCATCTCTCGCCTACAGTCGGCTCTTAAAGTAGAACAAACTGAGGATGCATCATACCTCATGCGCCGCCTACGTGCCGACAAAACAGACTATGAAGTAGAACAAATACGTGCTTGCGCTCGCAAGCATGAAGCTGTCTATAAGTTAATTCCTTCACTTTACAAGAGAGGGATGAGCGATATAGAACTGCAAATAGAGATAGAGAGACAAATGCGCTTGCATGGCTCTATCGGAATTTTCAGAAGCTATGGCGAAAGCATGGATATCCACATGGGTAGCCTTTTGGTTGGCGAAAATGCTGAAGCAGCCTCTCCATTCGATTTTGCACTTGGAGGTGCTGGCACAAGCCCTACTCTCCCTCTAGGAGCATGTGGACAGGCTATAAAAGAAGGGCAAACCATCATGGTGGACATGGCAGGAAACTATTCACCATGGATGACAGACATGACACGAGTTTTCTCTGTTGGCAAAACTTCTGAATTGGCATATAAGGCGCACCAAGTATCTATTGATATTCAGAATAGACTGATGCAAACGTCAAAAATAGGAACTTCATGTGCCGAGATGTACAACATTGCCTTAGAAATGGTGAAAGCCAATAATTTGGAACCCTACTTTATGGGAACAGACTTGCAAGCCAAGTTCGTTGGGCATGGTGTAGGATTGGAAATCAATGAACCTCCAGTGCTCACTCCCCGTTCTAAGGAGATACTAACTCGAAATACAGTTTTTGCATTAGAGCCTAAATTCGTGATTCCTAATGTAGGAGCTGTGGGTGTCGAAAACACCTTTGTAGTAACAGAACAAGGTCTAGAAAAAATTACCAATTTCGAAGAAAGTATAATAGAACTATAAACCGAGGTTAAGACAAAACTAAACTTCGTATAATTCTATTTTGAAAAGCAAAAGGGATGAAGACAATCAATATAAAAGGGAAGCTAGTAGAACTGAACAAACCGCTTGTGATGGGCATCTTGAATGTAACTCCTGACTCATTCTACGAAGAGAGCAGATTACAATCGGAGAAAGCTATCATAGCTCGTGTACATCAAATTATTAGCGAAGGAGGATCTATAGTGGATATAGGTGCACAATCCTCCAATCCAAATTCCCCTTTTTTGTCTCCCGAAGTAGAAATTGAAAGACTAGATTTTGCACTTCAAATCATCAATAGAGAGTTCTCAGACCTCACTATTTCAGTTGACACTTTCTATGGCGAAGTGGCCAAATTCTCAGTGGAAAATCATGGCGTAGCCATAATTAATGATGTTTCGGGTGGTAGCATAGACCCTAAAATGTTTAAGATAGCTGCCGAACTCAATGTACCCTACATCTTGATGCACATGAGAGGGACACCACAAACCATGCAGCAATTGACTGACTACAATAACTTTATTCAAGAAATATTTTATTACTTTTCCGAAAAGGTGGCTCAGCTCAATCAGCTTGGAGTAAATGATATCATCATTGATCCAGGCTTTGGATTCAGTAAGACATTGGAACAGAATTATGAATTACTTGCTAGTTTGCGAGGTTTTTCAATTTTTGAATTACCTTTATTGGTAGGTATCTCGAGAAAATCGATGATTTATAAGTTTCTGGAGACTACACCTACTGAAAGTCTTAACGGTACATCTGTACTCAATACCTTTGCTCTAGAGAATGGTGCAAATATTTTGCGTGTGCATGATGTAAAAGAAGCCGTAGAAGCTGTAAAGATGGTAGAAATGCTCGAAAAATATAGACTATGACAATAATAGATAATTTTGGGTGGATGGATATAGTGGACATACTACTTGTAGCCACTCTAATGTATCAGGGATATAGAATCGTAAGACGATCGGGATCGGCTGCACTCTTCAAGGGTGTGCTTGCTTTTTTTGTCATCTGGCTTATTGTATCTCAAATACTCCAAATGCGCCTTTTAGGGTCAATTTTAGACAAATTTTTGAGTGTTGGTATCATTGTTATCATCATTCTCTTTCAAGACGAAATACGCCGTTTCTTGACCACCCTTGGCACTAATAGAACTTTCCGTTGGTTGCAGAGATTGTTTAAAGGAGGAGTAAAAAGTGATATAACCGATGCTGTAACCACACAAATAGTACAGGCTTGCCTAAATATGGCCAAAACCTATACTGGAGCCCTGATCGTATTGGAACAGGGTATCATTCTTGATAAATATAGGGAGACTGGCGAAAAAATAAATGGAGATGTTAGCTCTCGACTGATAGAAGCTATTTTCTTCAAAAACTCGGCGCTACATGATGGGGCAATGATTATTGCTGGAGGCAAAATTATTTCAGCAGGATCTATCCTACCCATTTCTCACTCATCCGACATGCCCAACTATCTAGGGCTTAGGCATAGAGCCGCTCTAGGAATGTCTAAGGAAACAGATGCTAAGATTATTGTTATTTCGGAAGAGCGAGGCAGTATATCCTTTGTCCAGAATGGAGAGATAGAACTAAACATCTCACCTCAACGCCTACAAGAGCTTATCAGCATAGAATAAAAAACCGCTTGACACAACAAAGTATCAAGCGGTTCTTTTTTTAATTATTTATCAGATTAAAACTTGTATCCTACAGTCACAAAGAGATCTCTAGTTTTCACCTTTTCTCCAATCTCTGAAATGTCAGCCAATCCAAGATTAAAGCCAGCCTCTACTACAATTGCTCCACTATCGAACATATCTATAGGAATCTCTGTACCAACACCTATACCCAAACCATAGTCAAATTTCTTATACCCTTCAGACTGGAAAGTATCTACTTTTTCGTTTGTTACCGTATTTTTTGCTTTTCCAGCAACACCATAACCTAAATAGGGTCCAAATCGAAAGAGAAATACAGGGTTGTAATCGTGCTTGTATTTGTAAGCAAAGTGGATAGGCAACAATGTGTACATTGCCCCTACATTAATTGGTGTTCCCTTACGCTGCTCGCGTGCACCCTTGGTTGCAAAATCTACTCCTGTGAGTATATAATATTCCTCTGTTAATGCAAAATCCGCGGTAAAACCTAGCATAAATCCAGCTCTAGAGTTTATTCCCCCAAGATTGCTATCAGTAAGTTTTGCTTTAAAGGTTGATAGATTTGCTCCTGCTCTAACTCCCAAAGTGACAGGTTTATCTTGCGCACTAATATTGGATAAAAACACAACGTGCAACAATAATATCAAGGCTAATTTTAAAGTTTTTTTCATACAATATTCTATAATGTTAATGTGTTAATAAAACAAAGTTACATTTTCTAGATTAAAAGTACATTAAAATTATATTAGAAAATGAACTTAATTGCCCCTAATACAATTACAAAAACCTTTTATACAACAAGTGCTTTTGCAAAAAATGCCCCTCTGAGACATGCGGATGGTTAAAATCTTTTACGAAACACATTCCTAGTTTCTGCATCACGCGCTCTGATTTTTTATTTAATAGTGCAGTGAACGCTACAACTTCTTTCAAACCGAGGTTCTCTTTTGCAAATGAGAAGCATGCCTCTGCAGCTTCCACAGCATAACCTTTGCCCCAATAGGCAGGAAGAAGTCGCCAACCGATCTCTATAGCAGGTCCAAAATCGACATCGAAAGTTATGTTATGTAAGCCTACAAAACCTATGAACTGATGATCTTCCTTACGCTCAACGGCAAAAAATCCGAAACCACTAGTTGCGATTTCGGATCTAATTATTTCTAACATATCTAAGGACTCTTGTTCTGAAAGTTTTTTCAAGAAAAACTCCATTACCTCTTGGTTTGCATTCATCTCTACATACGGAGGAATATCACTTTCCACCCAGTCACGAACTAAAAGTCTCTCAGTTTCTGCAAATATTTTCATTTTTTGAGTATTAATTACTCAGCATCTTCCATTGCTTTAACCCTAGGAATTACCAAGTTATCTTCAATATAGCTATGCGCTTCCAACTCTTCTTCCGACATATAGAGCTCCATCAAGATATTTACCATCAAGCTCTGATTTTTAGACCCATCCACATATTTCATCAATATCTGTTTCAAGTCATTCATCTTACCCTCAATGTCATTATGTCTTTCTTCAAAGTCATCTATGCAATAGGTGTCCTCATTAGTTTTACCTACAAGTGCCTTCACGTAAGGGAATACAACATCATCTTCATAGTTCATATGCTCCTTAACCTCAGCATGATATTTGTCAAAGAAATCTAGCACCACCTTTTGAAGATGTGCTCCCGAATCTGCAAATAGGGCCTTCAGCTTTCTACGAATATTAGGCAGTCTATGATCTAGAAAATAGCTATGTGTACATTTGAGGTAGTACAAAAAGGGTTTGAGTGGCAGTTTGTAAAACTCCTTCTCCACATCCATTATAGCCTTATTGCTAAGATAGTTAGCCAAAAAAATAAAACAATCTACATCAAAATCGTGTTCTTTGCAAACTGTTTCTACACTCTTTTCACCAAAGCCTAGATTGATATTCAAGTGATTTAGTAACAACAATAAACGATAGTCCAGATCTATGAGATCTGACATCTTCATCGTTTTCTTAAAAATAATTGTTATTCCTCTCATATTCTATAACTATTTGTCTTGATATTGTATTTCTGATATGTCTATCAGATTGTTAATAATGGCATAGATCGTTAACCCCGATACACTGTGAACCTTGAGCTTACGTGTAATGTTTCGTCTATGCGTAATGGCTGTGTGAATAGAAATATTATGATGTTCTGCAATTTCTTTATTACTCATCCCCTTCACCACACTGATTAATATTTCAGTCTCTCTGTCGCTCAACTCTTCCTGATCCGATGCATTGCTCTGGTCTTTGCTCAAGCAATCCATAACAACGTTGCTGATCTTAGCTTTCGAGTCGTTTATCATTATCACTCCATCATACGACCTATAAAACTGCTCATCAATAAGATTATATACAAGGGCTATTATGATGGTTTCTTTTCCTACGTTCAATTGTTGGCGAATATCCTGCTTAGATGCTTGTCCCAGAAGCATGGGATTGATAACCACTGCATCGGGTTTATGGATATCGAGCTGATACTTTATATCATCGAGCTCTTTTAGTTCCACAACTTTATTCACTGCATCTAGCTGCGACAAGGTGTACACTATCCCTTTTCGGATAATGTATGACAATTCGGCAACTGCTATAACTTTTTTAGTATTTGACATACTTAAATTCTTTTCTTATCTAGAATGATTCTCTATAATGCAAAAATACGTATAATTGTTTAGTATCCCATTAATTAAAAACATAAACTCACTAGAATTTGTTAAATAATTGTCCAAAAAATATTTTAGCGGCATACTCTTTGTACCTTTGCTCCTCGAATCATCACATGGTAGGATCATTTTTCTACATGAAATATTCTATGCCCAAAAGTATAGAATGACAATTTACTTTTATTACATCAAACTAAATTTATGATAGACTTTAAGAGAATTACACTCACTGACAAGAAGGATATAGACGCCTGTTTTATGGGAAATCGATGTCGCACCTGCGACTTCAGTTTCTCCAACCTATATAGTTGGGTTCCAAAATTCAAGACCCAATTTTCGATTATAGACCAAACACTTTTTCTTCGATTCGAAGGCGATATCAATGACTTTTACTATATGATGCCTGTGGGAAAAATGCCACTAACCAAATCGCTCCCGCTTATTATTGAAGATGCCGAAAAGAATGGTCACAAATTTGTGATGAAAGGTGTTACTACCAAGATGTGGACGCTCATTCAAGAAGCAATGCCAGATACATTTAGATACGATTTTGATAGAGACAATGCAGAGTACTTATATAGTGCCGAAAAACTAATAACACTATCGGGTAAAAAACTACAAAAGAAACGTAATCATCTCAACAGATTTAAAGCTGACAATCCCGATTGGGAATATTATCCCCTCACTACCAAAGAGGAGCTAAATGAATGCATACAAATGCATGCCGAATGGGACGATATTAAGACAGAACAACAAGCAAACTCTGATTATGACTACATTGCAACCAAAACAATGATAGAAAATTTTGATGTTATGGGCTTGAAAGGTGGAGCTATCAAAGTGAATGGAAAAATGGTAGCCTTTACTATTGGCACACAACTGACAGACGACACCTTTGTGGTGCATGTTGAGAAAGCCTTTGGAGACATGAATGGAGCATACACCATTGTCAACCAGCAATTTATTGAACACGAGGCATCTCAATTCACTTATATCAATCGTGAAGAAGATATGGGAATAGAGGGCCTAAGAAAAGCCAAAATGTCATACTATCCCGAAATACTACTCGAGGAGGGCATTGTTACATTCAAATGAAAATCATACTAAATATCATAACATCGTTTATTAAATTTGCATTTACTCGAAAAGAAACACTAACTTAGGAGAGCGATTTTATAAAATGATGTTATGATAGTATTTGCTACTACGAAGACAAAGCCACTCGTACGTAAGATGTGGCAAACTGTTTTTGGGGACTCAGATAAATATGTAGATATTTATTTTTCCCAAAAGTATAAAAATGAGAATACTCTAATTTACCTTATTGACGACGAACCTGTTGCATCACTCCAAATGTGGGAGTACGACTTTACATTCTACGGAAACAAAATTCCTATCTACTATTTAGCTGGACTAGCCACTTACGAAGAACATAGAAGAAAAGGCTATATGAAACAGCTCATAGAAGAGGCTCATCGTGTGATGAGAGAACGCAAAATTCCACTTTCGGTATTGGTGCCTGCAGATTTATGGTTATTCAACTATTACGAACAATTTGGTTATGCACAAGTATTTGAGAAAAATGAAGAGCCTATTCCACTCAAACGGATCTTAGAACGGGGTGAAACTCTCGAAAAATCGTTCGAAATATTTGAACGAGTTTACAACCATTCAGACTTTACGGTACTCAAAAGCTTTGAACAATTCAAAACTATTGTAGAAGAACAAAGGCTATCAGACTTTGAACTGAAAACCAATCTAGATGGTATGGCTAGAGTAATAGATGTAGAACGTCTATTAAAAATATATGCCAAAAAGAATCCTGTCAAACGTTTTACAATAAGGGTAACAGGCGATATTACCTTGCGAGAAAACAACACATTCTACACCATAGAAGATGGTATAGTTAGTAAATTTCCACAAGCCATTGCCGACTTTGAGGTAGATATTGTAGAAATCTGTGAGCTAATAATGGGACACGACAATGAGGAATTTGACTCAAGAATAGTCAATAAGTTTCCAAGGCATAGGCCTATGATGAATTTGATGCTAGAATAAGTATCACTCACTTTTAACAAAAAAATAAAACCACAAATTCTGTTCATTTCAGACTTTGTGGTTTTTCTATTATATTTTAGAAGATTGTTACCAATTGAGCGCATGAATGCTATGACAAGCGACCAAAGCTGCCGTCTCGGTACGCAATCTACTTTCACCTAAAGTTATCGGCTCAAAGCCACTTGCGATGGCTTCTGCCACCTCTTGCTCCGAGAAGTCACCTTCGGGTCCAATAAGAATTAAAACATCCTCTTTGGCTTTATACAACTCCTTCAAATGCTTTTTTTCTCCAGGATAGCAATGCGCAATAAACTTTCTACCCTCAAAATCTTGCTTTATAAATTGAGAGAAAGAAATCAACTCATCCAACTGCGGAAGATGTGCCTTTTGCGACTGTTTCATTGCCGATATTAGAATCTTTTCCATCCTATCGTGCTTCATCTGCCTGCGCTCGGAATGAAAGCACATAAGCGGGCTAAATCGGTCTATCCCTATTTCGGTAGCTTTTTCAGCAAACCACTCCACCCTATCTATATTCTTAGTGGGAGCAAAAGCGATATGCAGATTGAAGTTCCAAGTCTTAGCATATTCTATAGTTCTCTGAATATTCACTCCACAATGCTTTTGATGTGCATTGGTGATAACAGCCTCATAAAACTTGCCTGCACCATCCGCTACCAAAATCTCTTCACCTTCTTTCATCCTCAGCACACGAGTGCAATGAAGTGACTCTTCGGGCGAAAGCACAGAAGTTGTCAGAATATCTGGGGTGTAGAAAATAGTTTTTTCCATCGTATTTATGCTTTGATACCCAACCAAGTATTTATTTCCTCGTCAGTCAACATTCTCTCTACTTCTATCTTTGCTTTCAGATTTTTGAAAGTACGTTGCAGTTTGCAAGGCTGTTTGTGAGAACATCTCCCTAGAAGAATAACTCTTCTCCCCTCTCTAACTGGTATATCTACGGGCTGATCTTTCCCCAGAATCCAATGATCTTGAAGTTCGAAAGTTTTAGCTGGCCCAATCTTGATTTCATCCCATCCACTTTCGTCGATTATCTCGTGCGTGTACATATTCCATTTTCGCTCCATTATCGTGTTGGAAACGTGGATTCCAGTGCCATCAGCCACCGCAAGATCAGCCTCGCTAATTGCTGGATTTTCATTCAATTCCGACAATCCCATCAGAAGGTGTTGCAGTTGAAAATTGTCGCTTACACCGCTCATTTTACCTTCAAAACCAATATTGTTATCAATATCGATTACCAGAATTGGATCTTCGAACAGAATATCCAACAAAATAAGTAACCAATAACAAACAGGATAAGAATCAATTGCAGATAAAATATTATCTTTTAGTTTTGATTTATACTTCAAAACATAAGACGGACTAATCGACAAAATAGCAGCAATACTTTGTGAGAAAGCTTCTACTCTCAGAGCCGAAAAAACTACATTTTCAGGCACTAAGTTCCTATCAGCAACTAATGAATTGTATATACTATGAATATCTTGAACCATCATATCACCACCCTCTTCGCTCATTTTCACTTTCTCTTCCAAAAGTTTAAAGAGAGGCTGCGCCGTAGCGAGGTGCTTATCGTAGATAGAAACAAGATCATCAATAAATTTATCATCATGATGCCCTCTCTCAATCAGCCCCACACAGATAGATAACGCAAGCGTTGCCTGCGGCAAGGGTAAAGACTCAATGAGAGGTAATATACTATTGGCAAGATCTTCTACTTTATTTTCATCTTCTTCCAAAAATTCAAGACAGAAATCAAAGTTTTTTCCAAGATTCTTATTAGAAGACTCTTCTGAGATGCTTTCAATCAACAAATTTTTAGCCTCATCGTACGATTCAGGCTTTTGTGATTTCTTTTTTCCAAATAGTTTTTTAAACATGATGTGTTATTGATTTAAGTTATAATTATAATGACTCGTCAAATATAATTTTATTATTGCCCAACTCCTTGATTCTAGCAAGAGATTCTACTCTTACATCTAGTTCACGAAGACGTTTACCTCCATCTTGGAATGATTTTTCGATAATGAATCCCATTCCATAAAGCTCTGCACCAGCAGCTTTTACCAAGTCAATGATTCCCACAGCAGCATTTCCATTGGCCAAGAAATCGTCGATGAAAACAACTTTATCATTCTCATTCAAAAAGTCTTTGCTGACTACAATATCATAGACCTTGTCTTTTGTAAAAGAGTAGGCTTGAGACGAAACCATGTTTTCCATTGTCTTAGGCATTGCCTTTTTAACAAAAACAACGGGTAATTCGAGCAAATAGCCCAACATGATTGCAGGAGCAATACCACTAGCCTCGATAGTTATAATCTTATTGATGGGTAGGTTTCCAAATCGACGAACAAACTCTACGCCAATCGACTTCATCAAGATAGGATCCATTTGGTGATTGATAAAGCTATCTACTTTGAGAATTCCACCTTCAAAACTTCTACCGTCTTTTAAAATGCGGTCTTTTAATAATTTCATATTCTTATTCTATAAATTTCTTTCACTTTAGATTCTATCGTACATCAATCTTTTATTCTAATTACAACGTTAGAAATGATTGCAACCAAGCCACCTGTTGCAATTCCCGATTTGAATGTCCCTTGTATCCATACTGGCATATGGTTCAATATATCTGGAACAAGCTCTACACCTAGTCCACAAGCAAAGCTAACCGCCAAAACTAGAATTGCTTTGCGATTGATATCTTGAGATGCAATGATTCTCACACCCGAAGCAGCTACGGTTCCAAACATCAACAATGTAGCCCCACCCAATACAGGCTCAGGAATAACCGAAAATACACCTCCCACAAATGGGAAAAGACTCAATACCACTAAGAAACCTGCTATGTAATATCCTATATAGCGACTCGCAACACCTGTCAATTGAATTATCCCGTTGTTTTGGGCAAAAACTGATGTTGGAAAAGAGTTGAATATTCCTGCTATAACAGAGGTAAAACCATCTGCAAGAACTCCTCCCTGAACACGCTTGGTAAATTTCTCTCCTTCTATTGGTTCTCCACCAATCATTGAGTTTGCTGTAATATCTCCGTAGGCTTCGATGGAAGTGATGAAATAAATAATAGCTAAGGCAATTGTCAAGGCAACAAATTCACTTGAATTGAACTCAATACCATACTTGAAAGGCTGTGGAATCGTAAATGCTCCTAAAGACCACACCTCGCTAAAATCGACCATTCCCATAAAGTATGATGCTACATAACCTATAAATAGTCCTACAATGATAGAGCTCATTCGCAGGTATTTATTTTTGGCACTATTCAAAAGTACGATGGAAACGAGGACAAGAGCTGCCAAACCTAGATTTGTCATACTTCCCATTGTGCCGTCAGCCATAGCTGAGAAGCCTCCACCACACGATATAATGGCAACTTTGATAAGGCTAAGCCCAATCATCGTAACCACAATACCCGAAACGAGAGGTGTAATAATTTTTCGTGTATATTTTAATACTCGGCTTACTATCATTTCTACGGGTGCTGCCGTAATACAAGCTGCAAAGATGATAGGTAGAGCAACTACTCCCATACCTGCAAAACCCGATGTAATGGGTCCTATAAATGAAAAGCTTGTACCTTGAATACAAAGCAATTTCGAGCCCATTCCTCCTACACCTCTACACTGAATAAAAGTTGCTATACCCGAAGATAGTAGCGACATAGACACTAGGAAGGCAGTAACCTCTGCATCCAAACCTAGAGCAGTAGAAATGATAAGTGGAGGAGTAATAATTGCCACAAAAATGGCGAGTAAATGTTGCAATGCAACGAAGAATGCCTCTCTGAATGGTGGGCGGTCTTCAATTTGATAGATAAGATCTGTTTTCTTTAATGGATGTACGATTTCGCACATTTCTTCTTCTTGTTTGTTTAAATCCATAATTGGGTTAATCTTACTGATTTTTTGGTTTTAAGTTATATTTAGATGATTTAGTTTTAACTCTTTATCGCTCCATTTGTTCTTTCATATCTAAGTTGAAATTGTACGATTCATCCATAGATACGATACTTCTTTCTACCTTGTTTACATCTTGTCCCTCTTCAGTCCACAGAAAAGGGAAA
This sequence comes from Dysgonomonas sp., assembly GCA_030151105.1. GTDB lineage: Bacteria > Bacteroidota > Bacteroidia > Bacteroidales > Dysgonomonadaceae > Dysgonomonas. Next base: position 18,423 of record JASLEN010000124.1, on the reverse strand, counting down.
AACGTGTATGCTTTGTCAGCACTAAGTTTTTGAACATCGTTTCTCCAGCCATTCCATCGCTGTCCTTCATAGAATTGATCTAACTTGCCTTCGAAACAAAATAGGAGAAATTCAGTATAGCCAATTTCCATAGGAAACCACTCTAAAGAATCAGTTGCAAAATAGTAGATATTGCCTGCATCTTCGCCCAAAAATCCGCCATTGATGGCAAACAAACCACCCACAGCGTCATCTGCTACAAAAAGGTATGGAGGAATATCTCCGTATTCAGCGAAGGTTTTACCCTTATTCCATTCGGAAAGTGTACGATTCAATTTCTCAGAGCCTGAACCTAAGATGCGTATCCATCCATCGTCAACAAGTATTCCGCCAGTCTCATAAATAACTGCACCCATTAGCGAACGAGTGGTCACTTGCGTCTGGACGAGTGTTTCTTCCGCTTGTTTCTGATTTTTAGCCAATACTTCAATTTTGTTTGCAGCCTTACCAATCCAATCAGTTATAATATCCCAACCTGGCTCCTCCTTGTTGATTAGTTCTTCTAGTGTACGCATTCTTGTTATATTTAGATAAAAAAGAGAGGTCTGTACTTTAATTTAAAAAAGTAGTGCCATCAAAACACTACTTTTTCATATTTCATTTTATCTCTCTATGTAGATCGTTACTGAAAATTATTCCCACTCAATAGTTGCTGGTGGTTTTGAAGAAATGTCGTAAACAACGCGGTTTACACCTCTCACCTTATTGATTATTTCGTTAGAAACTTTAGCTAAAAACTCATAAGGAAGATGTGCCCAATCGGCAGTCATAGCATCCACCGAAGTCACAGCACGTAGAGCAACTGTATTTTCGTAAGTACGTTCATCGCCCATTACACCGACAGATTTGATAGGAAGTAGAATTGCTCCAGCTTGCCACACCTTATCATAAAGCCCAAATTCACGAAGCATACTTGTATAGATATGATCTGCATTTTGAAGTATCTCTACTTTTTCTGGAGTAATATCACCAAGGATACGGATACCAAGTCCTGGACCTGGGAACGGATGGCGGTTGATTAGATGTTCTCTCATACCAAGTTCTAGTCCCACTTTGCGAACTTCGTCCTTGAATAGGAGTTTAAGAGGTTCTACCAGTTTTAGATTCATCTTTTCTGGAAGTCCACCTACATTGTGGTGCGACTTAATAACTGTGCCAGTTATAGAGATAGATTCGATGATATCTGGATAGATAGTTCCTTGCCCCAGCCATTTAATATCTTTCAGTTTGTGAGCTTCTTCGTCGAAGATATCGATGAATCCCGCTCCTATTATTTTACGTTTAGTTTCTGGATCTGTAACACCAGCTAGTTCTGCATAGAACTTTTTGCTAGCATCTACACCAATTACATTGAGCCCAAGATGTTCGTAATCTTTCAACACATCTGTAAATTCATTTTTGCGAAGCAATCCATGATTTACAAAGACACAAGTCAGATTCTTACCAATAGCTCTATGCAATAATACCGCTGTAACCGAAGAATCAACACCACCTGACAAGGCTAAGATAACCTTATCATCGCCCAATTCAGCTTTCAAGTCGGCAACTGTATTATCTATAAATGATGCTGGCGACCATGTGCGCTTGCATTGGCATATATCTAAGAAATTGCTCAACAATTGAGTGCCATCGGTAGAGTGAAAAACCTCTGGATGGAATTGCACTGCCCAAGTATCTTCATTTGCTACTTTATAGCCTGCATTAGCTACATCTTTTGTACTAGCAACGATCTCAAAATCTGCGGGTAATTGGGTAATTGAATCTCCGTGAGACATCCATACCTGTGAATCGGCTTTTATACCTTCAAAAAGTCTATCACCACTCTTCACGAAAGATAGATTGGCACGACCATATTCTCTTGAGTCTCCTTTTTCAACTTTTCCTCCCGACGAAGACGCTATATATTGTGCTCCGTAGCAGATTCCAAGTACAGGATATTTACCACGAATTTCTTTCAATTCAGGTTTAAATGCGTCTTTATCGTTTACAGAATAAGGACTTCCTGATAGGATTACACCTTTAACAGTTTCGTCTCCAAATGGAAATTTATTATAAGGAACTATTTCACAGTAAGTTTTGAGTTCTCTTACTCTACGCCCGATGAGTTGGGTAGTTTGTGAACCGAAGTCGAGGATTATAATTTTCTCACGCATATAAATAATAATTGTAGTAATGGTTACTATTTTAATGCGCACAAAGATACATAAAAATAAGGAAACTGATGCAGAAATGTTATTTTTTTGAATTTAGCACTCTCGTCTTAGAAACAAACAATACCCATCAAATCAAAAGGTAATATACCTCCATTGACCAACATGACGTTTTCACCGTCTTTACGAGCCTTCTCCCTCGTTCTATCATCTACAGAATAGCCCATGAGTTGAGAAAGAATATAAGCAAGATTTACATTATTAATGTATCCTTGGGAATCATATTGCGACACAATAGAGTGAATATCCATATCAACACCATTATTGATAATCACAAACGGAATTTCAAACTCACTTTCCACATAGCCCATCAAGCCATGCACATCACGATGCGGATCAGCTCCGTGATCCGAAAAATAGATGATAATGGACTTCTCATCGTTCAATACGCTATATTCATACAAGGCTCGGAGAAATCTATCGGTGTGATGGATACTTTTGTCATAACTAGAGACTAGATTAGAAGTGTTATCTCCATCATCAAACCGTTCTTCGAAAGGGAAATGGCTTCCCATCAAATGAAAAGTTATAAGCTGCTTTCTGCCCCTTCTATCGTATGTTTCTAATAAGGGAAGTAAATCCAAATCATCTTTCTTGAGTTTGGTCTCGAAGTAAACCTCATCGGACGATTTAGCAATATAAGAAGGATAATTGTCGTACAAGCCCGCCTGCCCTTGATTGGATATCCATAAGGTATAATATCCCGCATCTTTGGCCAATTCAACGGCATTCTTTTCTTTCCAAAAAGCATCCTTAGCAAAAGGTGTAGCAAAAGACAGAGAAAACCGAACAGCATCACGGGTAATATTAGCAATGGAAATTCCATTATAAAACTTGAGGGCAGAAGAATCTGCTTTTGCAAGGGAATCTAAAAATGGAGTCGTTTTTATATCATAGCCGTAAAGTAACATTCTTTTTCGATAAGCACTTTCACCAACTACTAAATAAATTTTAGGAATAGCCTTTTCTCCTTTTTCAAAAGTTACTCCCTCGGGAAGTTTTTTTTCAAAATTCTTAAATCTCCTAAACTCTAATTTTTCGACCGAATATACAGCCAGTCCCAAAATATCGCCGTATAAAAGAGGTGAACGCATCGATGAATAGGCGTAAATCGTTTGCAGAGGCACTTCACGTAACTCTTTTTGGTAATAAGAAATGAAATGAGAATCTTGACGAACTGGAATAAGGATTGCAGCGGCATTTACGAGTAAAACAACTATAACAAACAGACAAACAAACACTTGTCCCCGAAATGTATCTTTCAGTTCATATTTTGTCTTAAAAAGCAAGATAGTTGTTAGAAGCAAACATCCTAAAAAAGTCGACAAATAGGATAATGGCAACGAAATGGTCTCCGAAATGTTGGTTTCGAAAAAAGAGGCAATATTTCCGAGAGCCAAAGGAGATGAAAAAAGAATGGCAAAGGAAATACTAACAGACAAAATGAATGAAACTGCAAAAGTGAGAAAAGCTGAAAGAATTTTATTTTTGATCTTTGCTAAAAGTCCTACCACCGAAAAAATGAAAAGAATATTAAGCAAGGTAAAGAAAACATGAATATGATGATGTAAGAAAATCACGAACACACCGAACAACAGCGTAGCCAACGCCACACTCCAACGATAATGCTTCCATAAGGTTTTCAAAAAGTTCTTTTTCATCACTTATTACAAATGTAGCGAATACTATTTTACTTATATTTGTTGCAATCAATAATATATAAATAACGATGATAAAAATAACACTTAAACCACTAGAAGGCATAGAGATAGAAGGAAAAGGTTCTGTTCTTTTTGGACAAACAAAAGCAGAAGTGGAAAAACTGCTACCTAATCCCGAAATTGTAGAAGAAACACAACTTCACTACGATGAATTGGAGCTAAGAATAGATTTGAATGCTCAAAACAAAGTTGAGTTTATAGAATTCTTTGGTCCCGACTGCGAATTTATAGAGCCTTCCATCTATGGTGTAAACCCTTTTACAACTCCAGCAAAACAACTATGCAAGCTATTGGAAGGTAAAAATAGCGGTAAGATCGACGATACCGAAGCTCCATATAGCTATGCCTATTTAGGAAATTCGGTAGGTGTATGGCGAGATTTGACTGAGGCAGACGCTAAAGAAGAGATTGAACAAGCAAAAAAGGATGGAGAATATGAGGATTGGATGGAAGAAGAGCTCGAAAAGTCAAAATTCTTTTGGACAATAGGTATCGGTGAAAAGGACTACTACAAGTACTAAATTTGTAGGGCTTGACGAATTAGGCTATCTTTGTGGAAAACGAAGAATATTAATTAAATAAACTATACAAAAATGGCAAATACACCAGGAGCTTGTCCAAAGTGTGAAGGCGAAAACACGTATTTTGATGGCACAGGCTTTGCTTGTCCTGATTGTTTTCATGAGTGGACAAAGGATGACACAGGCATCGAGGAAATCAAAGTAGTGGACAGCAATGGCACTGAACTTGTGGATGGCGATGATGTAACGGTTATCAAAGACTTGAAGGTGAAAGGATCTTCGATGGTTGTGAAACAAGGAACAAAAGTAAGAGGAATCAGATTGACCTCTGATGACCCTACACACATTGAAGGACGAGTGGATGGATCGAGCATATACTTGATGACTCAATACTTGAAGAAGGGCTGATTTACTCCTACATGAAAATAAAATAAGGTGTTCGGAACTTTAGGGTTTTAGAGCACCTTTTTTTAATCATAAAAAAATTACTACTTTTATGCCTCTTTTTAGATCACAAAGCGATATGCAATCAAAATATAAATTCTTTAGTCTAGGTAGCGGAAGCAGTGGCAACTGTTACTATCTGGGAAACAGCGATCATGGAATACTCATCGACGCAGGTGTAGGTATCAGAAAGGTAATGAAAACTTTACGAGAGTATGGTGTATCATTCGACAAAATTAGAGGTGTATTGATTACTCACGATCATGCCGATCATATCAAGACGGCTGGCTGCTTGGCTATAAAACACAATTTACCAGTATATGCTACTGAGGGAGTACACTTTGGTATTCGCCGAAGCCGTTTTACACAAGGGGAATTGTATAGTTCGAGAAAAATCATAGAAAAATACAATCCATTTACCATTGGCGATTTTGAGATAACAGCCTTCGAAGTACCTCACGACAGCATAGAGAATGTAGGTTATCACATCACATTTAGCAATCAAACATTTGTTCTGCTAACTGACATAGGGCGAATTACGCCTACCATTCATGAATATGCGTCCAAAGCCAATCACTTGGTTATAGAAGCTAACTATGATGACGACATGCTTTCTAATGGACACTACCCTGTCTATCTGAAGGAACGAATCTGCAATGGAATGGGACATTTGAGCAATAAGATATCTTCTGATTTTTTGGCAGAAATATATAATGAAAACATGAAGAATGTGTGGCTTTGTCACCTCAGCCAAGACAACAATAGACCCGATCTAGCCTACGAAACTATCGCTCAATCTTTGACTAATGCTGGGGCAAAAATAGGCGATAATCTTTCGTTAGAAACCTTGAGTAGATATAAGGCTTCGGGATTGACAGAGTTATAGTCTAAAAAAGGGGAACAGGATTTTCATTTCTCCCCTCTCATATACACATACCAATACACGCAGCCCACAAGCCCTGCTCCACCTACAATATTACCCAATGTTGCAGGAATAAGATTGTCTATCCCAAATTGCGCCCAAGTAATATCTGCACCTGAATAAATTGCTGCTGGAATAAAGAACATATTGGCAATAGAGTGCTCATAACCAAGGGTTACAAAAATCATAACAGGAACCCAAATACCCAAACATTTACTCACCGTGTCTCGTCCCGAATATCCCATCCAAGCGCCCAAACAAACTAACCAATTAGCCCCTATCCCCTTGAAGAAAACAACCCAAAAGGTTTGATTCACTTTGGCATAAGAAAGATTGTGCAAATAGGCTTGCCAAGGGTCAGTATCAAAGAAACCGACAAATGTGGACAGATTGTAAGCTATAAATTGCGCACCCACAAAGTTAAATACGTAAGATAGCACCCATATTTTGACAAGGGAGTTTATCTTTATTTCTTTTTGCAAATAGGGCAACACCATGCCAGCACAATCGCTCGTAAACAAATCTGCTCCAGCAATAGTAACCATCATCAAGCCCACAGGGAATAGCGCTCCCGCAACAAATTTAGCTAAACCTGGATTCTCGACCATCAAGGTTGGAGAGCCTCCCACTACCATAACCGTTAGCAAGCCTCCCATGGCTATAAACATTCCGCCAAGAAGGGCTAAGATAATGAATCGTATATTTCGCATATTAGCCTTTTCGACGGCAGATTTGCTAAAAAGCTGTGCTATTTCTTTAGGAGAATATATCATGGAAATTTGATTTTAAGATTTGTTTTAATTCTAAGATAATAAAAATTTCAGATTCCCCCACAGAAAGAGTTCAAATTGGATAGGCTATGTGAGGAATGCTATTTACGTCGCTTAAAGTATTTCAATATCGTATCCAGACTAATTACCGCTTTCAGTTTCCATAAAGCATAAAACAACGTCAGCCCCAAAATACATAGTCCCATCACCACACTATTAAAAAAATGATAATGCACGCTTAAGTATAATAAGAACATAAAACCTGTATTGATAAGCAGCATTACAACGATATGCCAACCCCACAAAGTACGAGCTGTTCTATAACTTACAAACAACACTACTGGAACATATACCACATAGGCTATAAAATAAGCCATTCCAGTGGCTACCAATTGCATTGTTGGAAACAAGAGATAGAAAGACAATAAATAAACAATCCAGAAAGAAGCTTCGCAAGCAAGGTGCAATCCTCCTCTATTCTTGGCAAGCATGATGGTTGCTATTGGCGTAGCAGCTATTTTGAAGAATGCCCCAACAAGATGCCACCTCAACGTTGTATTAGCGCCGATGAATTCGGATGTATAAAGTATCCCTAGGATATAGTCGCTAAAGGTCAACATGGCGATTATAACGGGCGATATGATGAGAAGTACAATGTAAGTCTGCTCGTTGACAAACTTTCTCGTAGCTTTTCTATCTTCTACAATAGCACATAACTTTGGAAAAAACTCTGAATTGGTCGATCGTAGCACAATTCCCCACATCAATGCTGTAATTATCCATGCAGCATGAAAGAGCCCAACACTATCCAAGCCCATTTCTCGATTTAGGTGCGCCCTCACTGCAAGCAGACTAGCCGTACTCAAGACTCCAGCCAAAACAATAAATAGGCCAAGGCGTACCATCCCCTTACCTCGTGTTAGAACCTCTTTAGTAGGAATACGGATAGGTTTCACTTCTACTTTTTTGTAAAAATAGAGAGCGACTAAAAACATCACCAAATTGGTAAGAATATACATGGGAACAATCCCATCTACTCGCCAATAGTAATAGATAGGAATCATCACTAATAGGCTCAAGAAACTACCTACTGAAGAGGCATAAGCCATATAGGTTATTTTTCGCAAGCCTTGCAGACTAGATACAATTCCTGCTGTAAAAGTAATAAAGAGAACAGACAAAGAAAGCCCTACAATATGGAATCTATATTCTTCATTCTCGAAAGCCCATAGGCTTAATGATTTTGCAAATACAATACAGAAAACTGCACCAAGAACAGCTGTACATAAATACCAGAGATTGACCGTATAGAGTGATTTACCTACTTCCTGTTCATTCAATTGCTTCTTTGTGGCTATTTCTTTTGTAGCACCTACATCCAATCCCAAACCTGTGGCAGCACGACTCAAATCGATAACAGATTGTAGTAGCCCAATGACTCCAATACCCGATGTACCCAACAAAACGGCCGTCAACTTGGAACGAACTACACCCAACACAATATTTACTAATTGTGATGTTCCGTAAATACTAGTCGATTTAATGATTTGTTTGTATGAAGAAGCTTCGGGTTTCAATTGAATTGTGGATATAGTTTTCTCATGTAAAATTAATGCAATCTTATTAAATAACAATACTATAAAACAAATTGTTGTCGCCAATAGTCCAACAAAGCGTGTTGCTGCTCCTAATCTCGCAAGACAATCTCTATACTTTGAAAAATTTTACGTATTTTTGTAGCCATTTTTAATTAACTAAGGGTCAAACATAAAGACCTATTTTATTTTTTAACCTATTTGGTATGTCTGAAAAAGTAAGAGTGCGCTTTGCACCAAGTCCTACAGGTCCATTACATATAGGGGGTGTTCGTACAGCCCTATACAATTATCTGTTTGCAAAAAAACATGGTGGAGATTTTATTCTAAGAATTGAAGATACAGATTCTGAACGCTTTGTAGAGGGCGCAGAAGATTATATCATCGAAGCTCTAGAATGGCTAGGACTACAATTTGATGAGGGAACTCACATTGGTGGTGATTTTGCTCCTTACAGACAATCGGACAGAAGAGACATTTATAAAAAACACGTTGACCAACTATTGGATGAAGGAAAGGCATATATTGCTTTCGACACCAAAGAAGAGTTGGATGCTAAACGTGCAGAGATTGCTAATTTTCAATACGATGCTTCTACTCGTGGAATGATGCGTAACTCTTTGACTCTAGACAAAACAGAAGTTGAAAAACTAATTGCTGATGGGGAAAAGTATGTGGTGCGTTTCAAGATAGAACCCAATGAAGATATATTGGTAAACGACCTTATTCGTGGCGAAGTGAAAATCAACTCTTCGGTATTGGATGACAAGGTACTTTACAAATCGGCAGACCAATTGCCAACCTATCACCTTGCAAACATTGTGGACGACCATTTGATGAAAATCACTCACGTTATTCGTGGCGAAGAATGGTTGCCTTCTGCTCCGTTGCACGTGTTGCTTTATCGTGCTTTTGGGTGGACAGAAACAATGCCTAAGTTCTCTCACCTTCCATTGCTATTGAAGCCTGATGGAAAGGGTAAATTGAGCAAACGTGATGGAGACAGACTAGGTTTCCCTGTATTCCCATTGGAATGGAAAGATCCTAAAACAGGAGAGATTTCATCGGGATATAGAGAAAGCGGATATCTACCAAATGCTGTTGTAAACTTCCTTGCTCTTCTTGGATGGAATCCAGGAAACGATCAAGAAATTATGACAATGGACGAACTTATCGAATTATTCTCATTGGAGCGTTGTAGCAAAAGTGGAGCAAAATTTGATTATGAAAAAGGAAAATGGTTCAACCATCAATATATTCAAATAGAATCGCTAGAAAGCATCGTTTCTATGTTCCAACCTATTCTGAAACAACATGGTGTTTCGGCTTCAGATGATGTGGTGCAAACCATAGTAGCTTTGGTTCGTGAGCGTGCCAACTTTGTAGAAGAACTTTGGGATCAGTCTTCATTCTTCTTTGTGGCTCCTACTTCATACGATGAAAAGGTGATTAAGAAACGCTGGAAAGAAGATACACCTCAGCAAATGACAGAGTTGATTACTCTTATAGAGAGTATGAGCGATTTCTCATCCGCCAATCAAGAGGAAATTGTAAAAGCTTGGATTCAAGAAAAAGAATACAATATGGGTGGCATTATGAATGCGTTCCGCTTGTCTATTGTAGGCGAATCTAAAGGTCCTCATATGTTTGATATCACTGCCACCATTGGCAAAGAAGAAACAATAGCTCGTCTGAAGGCAGCTATCGAAAATATTAAGTAAGTCTTTTATACTATGTTTTTTTACAACATCGGCATTTGTTTATATGCACTTGTGGTGCGCATTATTTCTCCCTTTCATAAGAAGGCGAGAAAGATGATTGTGGGGCACAAACAAACCTACAAAATACTAAGGGAGCAGATAGACCCTAGTGCCGAGTATATTTGGTTTCATGCAGCTTCGTTAGGCGAATTTGAGCAAGGACGACCAATTATAGAGAAAATAAAGAAAGAACATCCTAAGTACAAAATACTGCTTACCTTTTTCTCGCCATCGGGCTACGAAGTACGCAAAGACTACAAAGAAGCTGATGTGGTGTGCTACCTACCCTTCGACAAGAAACGAAATGTGAAGAAGTTTTTGAAACTGGTGCAACCTAAGATAGCCGTATTCATTAAATATGAGTTTTGGTACAACTTTGTCAATCAACTTCATAAGAAAGGGATTTCCACTTATATGGTTTCGGCAATATTTCGCCCTGACCAAATTTTCTTCAAATGGTATGGATATCCTATGCGACGTATTTTGCAGAAATATACTCAAATCTGCGTACAGGACGAGAGTTCCAAAAATTTGCTTTCTGAATTAAAACAATTCAATGTTACAGTATGTGGTGATACTCGATTCGACCGAGTAATTGACATCAAGAATCAGAGCAAACCATTAGAGTTGTTAGAGCTATTTGCCAAACAAAGAACTGAGAACGAAGAGAAAATATTTGTAGCTGGTAGTTCGTGGCCAAAAGATGAGGATATTTTCACTCCATATTTCAACAACAATTTGGAGGTTAGATTAATCATTGCTCCACATGAAATCAATGAGGCTCACCTTAAATACATCGAAAGCAACTTAAAACGTCCCTCTATTCGCTATTCTGAGGCAACAATAGAAACGATAGAGAATTACGATTGTGTAATTATCGACTGCTTTGGTTTGCTTTCATCAGCCTATCGCTATGGCGATATTGCTTATGTAGGTGGAGGTTTTGGAGTGGGCATTCACAACGTAATAGAAGCTGCTACGCACAAAATACCTGTTATCTTTGGTCCTAACTTCAAAAAGTTTCGTGAAGCCTATGAACTAATCGAAAATGGAGGAGGATATGCCATCAACGATCAACAATCCTTTACAGGTCTGATGGATGAGTTCTTGCAATATGAAGATACTTTGATTGCCGCAGGAGAACATGCAGAACACTATGTATTGGAAAATGGCGGTGCTGTAGATTGTGTTCTGAAGGTAATGAAGCTATAATATTCTTCAACTTATTATAAAATGTAGAAGGCTAGATTTTGAATAATCTAGCCTTTTTTGTTTCTCATCTCCGATAACCTGCTCTACAACACAAGGCTACAAGACTTATATCTCACTTTTAGTTACTATATTTAAAGTATTGAGGATGTACCTCGATGCTAAAAAGAAGTATAACCATGATGCTAATATTTATTGTATTTATGATACTGGTAGCATTGCTTCTTGGATTTATGTTTTTAGGAAAAGAGCACCAAGAATAAGTTCTACTAGGATTACAAATCAACGACACAGCAGATTATTCCTCTATGGAGACTAATTGAAGCTTGTGAAACAACGCTTACACCAAAGCATTGCTAAAGAATACTATGCCTTAACAATCAATATAAAAGTCATTAAAAAAGGTCGCTTAAATGGGCGACCTTATCTATTTTATCAAAGCTAGTTCTCTGTTTTATTCTACATACAATACCAATCCTTTCAAATATTCCCCCTCTGGGTGATAGATATTGATGGGATGGTCAGCTGGTTGCGATAGCTGATGAAGAATCTTCACAGTACGTCCCGAAATTGCAGCCGCACTAAACACAGCCAAACGGAATTGCTCTTTTGAAATAGCTTGCGAACAAGAGAAGGTAAACAAGATTCCACCTTTTGCTATTTTCTTAAAGGCCGCCACATTGATTCGCTTATAACCTTGTAGCGCATTTTTGATAGCTCCACGATGTTTTGCAAATGCTGGTGGATCTAACACGATCAAATCGTATTGATTGTCCCCTATTCCGCTCAAATACTTGAAAGCATCTTCGGCAAATGACTTGTGACGCTCATCGTTAGGAAAATTCATAGCCACATTGTCGTCCGTCAACTTAACTGCACGAGACGAACTATCTACCGAATGAACTTCTTTTGCACCTCCACGCATAGCATAGAATGAAAATCCTCCTGTATAGCAGAACATATTCAATACCGAACGATCTTTGGCATAATGCTCTAGCAGTGCACGATTGTCACGTTGATCTACAAAGAAACCTGTTTTTTGTCCTCGTGTCCAATCCGATACAAACTGGAGCCCATTCTCCATCGAAGTTGCTTTGTCGTCGTATCCTCCTATCAGATAGCCATCCTCAGCACCCAATTCTGCCTTGTAAGGCAAAGTCGTTTCGGACTTGTAATATACATTTTGAATTGTATTCTCAGATACTTTTAAGAGTGTTTCAGCGATTATCAGTCTCGCCTCATGCATACCCACCGAGTGAGCTTGAACAACGGCAGTATTGGCATATACATCCACTATTAGTCCAGCAAGATTGTCTCCCTCACCAAATACAAGACGATATGAATTGTTTTCGGCAGTAATCAACCCAATTGACTTGCGATGTTGATAGGCTGCGGACAAACGCTCGTTCCAAAAAGCTGCATCAATTTCCCTTTCTTCGAAAGATAGAACTCTGACTGCGATACTTCCCACTTGATAGTGCCCCAAGGCGATAAATTCGCCACTATGTGTATGCACCGCTACTATCTCGCCTTCTTCTACATTGGCAGGCAAATCTTTAATTGCTCCAGAGAAAACCCACGGGTGGAAACGGCGTAGAGAGTCTTCTTTCTTCGGTTTTAATGTAATCTTTTTGTAATTCATGCACTTATGTCTAAATATCTTTTTTATTTTCTGACCGCTAAATTACAATATAAATTTAGAATGAGAGATAAAAAAAGAGCCACTTCTTCCGAAATGGCTCTTTCAAATATATTAACCTGATATTACACTCACCTTAACCTCATCTTATAGTCTTATTTTGAGTGCCCCTCCAAAAGTAGCAGGAAGTCCTCGTTGACCATAATATCGCAAATTATCTTTCTTCCCAGAATCGAACACAAAGGTGCGATAGTCTCTATCCAATACATTGCGCCCCCATGCCTCTATGGTGAAAATTCCTTTTTGCAGTTGTAATTTGCAATTAAGTGTGCCATAGAAGCCTTGGCTCATTGCATTGTCTTCGTGCCAATAGATTTTGCCCACTCCTGTGAAATTAGAATCGAAAGTGATTTTATCTAAGAAACATTTATTCTTAACATCGAATTCAATAGTTCCACCCACGCTGAATGTAGAGCGTGGAGCAAATGGTATTTTATTTCCTGAATAGTCAGTTTCAACTTCCTGCCCACCAACATTGTCAGCTGTTACATAATCCTTAAATTCTGCATCTGCAAAACCATAATTAGCATAGAGGAAAAATCCTTTGCATGGACGAGCTTTCAATCCTAGCTCAAAGCCCATACTGCGAGCCTTACCACCATTCACAACCATACGTCCACCCATAGATTGCACAAATTTTGTCAATTGTACATCTTGAATATCTACGTAGAAAAGGGCAAAATTGGCAGTCAAGTGATTTTTGATCAAAGAAGCTTGACCTCCTACTTCATAGTTCCAACTATATTCAGGTTGGTAAGTAATCAGCTCATTCACATTCATTTTTTGAGTTGTGCCCCCTGGGCGCACACTCATCAATTTTGCCATAAAAGCTTCTTGAAGAATATCTGCAAACACTTGTATATTATGCCCTCCTGTCTTATATCCCTTGGATGCTGATGCATAGAAGTGCGTATCTTGATTGACATCATACTTGAGAACAAAACGTGGAAGCACTTCAAGAAAATCGTGAGAAACAGAACCCACAACCGCTGTATCGCCTGGAACTGCAATATCCATTGGCGGACGACCGCCCATAGGAGGCATTGTCATATTTAGAGTTACATCCTCTACAAAAGATTTGTAGTGCAGTTGTGTTTTCTCATAATCTAAGCGTAAGCCTACTGTAACAGATAGCCCTTTCACAAATAGATTGTTATAGGTAGATTGATGAAAAACGGCTGCTCCGTATGTCATATTCTTGAATCTTCCATCCAAGTCTAGTGTATCTGTATTAAATTTTGCAGTAAACGGCATATTGCCCAAGATGTGTTCATTTATCCCATCTTCGAGCATATATACGGGCGGATTGGTATGCAAGTAGTCATAGAAACCAAATACACCATTAGACCATTGATAGTTGGAATTTGAGGTCGATTTAATCGCTAACTCTTGGCTAACTGAATTCTGACGTTGACGTTGATTTATTTCGTAATACGACTTGGGTGTATAATCGATATCCATTCCCATATCATCGTTCAGATATTGATAGCCAGAGATAGAGTTAATTTCGTATCCATCGCCTTTATATTTCAGCGAAACTCCATTAGTTGAAAGCTTTCGCTTATAGTATCCTTCGGAATTGGCGTTGATTTCTCTCGTTTCTATATCTTCGTATGGGAAAGCTCCTTGATCTAGATAGTCGAAACTTGTAGAAAGATTCATCGTCAACTGATTGGAAATATCCCAAACATACTTGAATCTAGCACCCACATTGTCGGAGGCATCGACAGGTTTGCCTGTATAATTATTTCTATAATAAGCATCGTGACGTTTGTAATATACACTGCCCGAAAAACCCATTTTATCATTCAATCTCTTATAGTGCGAAGCATTTGCCTGAAATAGTCCATAGCTTCCTCCCCCTATTCTAGCCGTTGCCCCTTCATAGTCGAGCGGAGAATAGGTATAGATATTCATAATTCCACCCATCGCATTTCGTCCATAAAGAGTTCCTTGTGTCCCTCTAAGAACCTCAACTCGCTGAATATCGTATAACTCCGTATCAAAAGATGTAGTATTGAAAAATGGAATATTGTCCACATACATACTCACCGTCTGAGTTCCCGATCGTGCTCCCACCCCACGAATATAAAGAGGTGCAGTCATCTTGGAGCCATAATTGGCTGCAAAATAGTTGGGAACGAAAGAACTCAAGTCCTTGAGTGACGATACCTGAAAGGCATCTAAATTCTTTTGAGAAAATACTGTAACAGCAGCAGGAAGCGATTTGAGTGAGTTTGTTTCTTTGGTAGAAGAAAGAATGACAATATCATTCTTCAATTCTGTATAGAGTGTATCCTTTACAATGTTCTCTCTCATTGTAGATTCAACTACTAGAGGATTGACAGCTAAAACCACTGCTGAAGAGAGGCTTGCCGCAATCGCAATCAATAACTTATTCATTTATGATGATTATTTACTTTTTTAGAAATTTGCACTATGCTAACAAAGTAAGGATACTCAAAGCGGCATTGCAATAGCTAAATGTAGTGATTTTGTGATGGAAATTGTTTTTTAGTCAACTCTCAGCCTTTAGAAACATTATTCTTATTATATTTAAGTTCTTAAAAAGAAATCCCTAAAAGCTTTTGAAACATGAAACATCAGATATTTAAAGCAGCTATTGTTGCCAGCCTTGTTTTTGCTACTTCTTGTGCATCTTCTAAATACATGACATTAGATGTATTGCAACCAGCACATGTCAGCTTTTCGGAAGATATTGTCAATGTGGGAATCGTTGATAATGCAGGACGAGTGATTGATGACAATGAGAGCGACGTATCCATTGATACTAAAGACCTCATTACTAGCAAAACGAAAAAGATATTACTTGAGTCGATGACTCAATTTATGAATGATGAAAAATATTTCAACGAAGTCAAACTATATCCTCATGCGCTCCGTACTGATAAAGAGTATGGAAGACAATTGCCTGCGAGTAAATCAACTCTCCAACAAATAGCAAAAGATATAGATGTAGATGCTCTAGTAGTGGTAGAAACATTTGATACTCAAAGTGGAGAAAAACTAATAAATGGAAGTGGTTGGATATTTACAGCAGCAATTGCCGATGCAACGATGATGTTTCGTCTATACAATGCTGCGGGAGATGCAATGTCTTCTTATATGGCAACCAAAGACAGCATAACTTGGGTAGGTGATCCCAATACCACTAAAAATGATATGACCAACTATCAACAATTAGCGCTACAACTAGCAGAAACAACCACTAAAAACCTTATCCCCTACTGGGAAACTCAGGAGCGAATTTTCTATACAGATGGTACAAAACTGATGAAAGAGGCAAACAAATATGCCGAAAAAGGAAAATGGGCTGATGCCGCAAAAGTGTGGGGAGCTGCCTACGAAGCACAAAACAAAAATAGCCAGAAGGCTAAGATTGCCGCCAATATAGCCTTAGCCAACGAGAGCTTGGGAGATATATCGAATGCAGTGGAATGGATACGTATTGCAAGCAATATGCTAGAGGGCGACAAAAAAAGTGATGAAGCTATCTATATCAATTGGTACAAAATTAAACTCTTGGAAAGAGAACAAAACAACCCCGTGGTATTAGACCAAATGGGTGTGGAAGAAGCTATTGTGGAAGAGTAAATTTCAAAAATATATAAACTAAAAGTCCCCTATTAATGATGATTAATAGGGGACTTTTGTATTTAGTTTGCTCTAAAGAAATTACATTCTCTCTGGCACATCAATGCTCAGCAGCTTCATTCCTTTTTGAATAACAGTTGCAATGTTCTTAGAAAGTAATAGTCTGAAACCTCTCACAGCTTCGTTTTCCTCTTTCAGCATTGGATGATCGTGATAGAATTGGTTGTATTCTTTCACTAGGTCATAAATATAGTTGGCAATCAAGGCAGGGCTATATTCTTCACCTGCTTGAGCCACTACGTTGGCATATTCAGCAAGCATCTGAATCAAAGTTTCTTCTTTTACAGACAATGTAATATCAGACGATAGCTGAGTAGGAAGGCTTATCCCTTTTTCCTCTGCATTTCTCAGTACCGACTTGATACGTGCATGCGTATATTGAATAAATGGCGCTGTATTCCCATTAAAATCGATAGACTCTTTGGGGTTGAATACCATGTTCTTTTTAGGATCTACTTTCAGTATAAAATACTTCAAAGCACCTAAACCAACCATTGTTACCACCTCTTCTATTTCAGTTTCTGTATATCCCTCTAGTTTACCCAACTCTTCGGAAGTGTCACGAGCTGTTTTTATCATTTCTTCCATCAAGTCGTCAGCATCTACCACAGTTCCCTCACGAGATTTCATTCTACCTTCTGGCAATTCAATCATTCCGTAAGAGAAGTGCACAAGCCCTTTTCCGAACTCGAAACCTAGTTTATCCAATATAAGCGATAATACTTGGAAGTGATAGTTCTGTTCGTTTCCTACCACATACACCATTTTATCGATTGGGTAATCGTTGAAACGTTGTTGAGCTGTACCAATATCTTGAGTCATATACACCGAAGTACCATCGCCACGAAGAAGGAGCTTATTGTCCAATCCATCGGCAGTCAAGTCTATCCAAATAGAGTTATCCTCTTTCTTATAAAGGATACCGTCTTCCAAACCTTTTAGGACTACATCTCTACCATCAATGTAAGTGGACGATTCGTAATATATTTTATCAAAGTCTGCTCCTAGCTTATTGTAGGTCACATCAAACCCATCATAAACCCATTGATTCATTGTTTTCCACAATTCTACGACCTCAGCATCACCAGCTTCCCATTTGCGAAGCATCTCACGAGCCTCAAGAATAAGCGGAGCTTGCGCTTCTGCCTCTTCTTTGGTTTTGCCTTGCGACTCTAGTTCAGCGATTTCGGTTTTATAATGTTTGTCGAATACAACGTAATATTTACCTACCAAGTGATCTCCTTTCAGTCCACTAGACTCTGGTGTTTCGCCGTTTCCAAACTTTTGCCAAGCCAACATTGATTTACAGATATGAATTCCTCTATCATTCACGATATTAGTTTTCAATACCTTTTGTCCATTAGCCGTCAAGATGTTCGAAATAGTATATCCCAACAATATGTTTCTGATATGCCCCATGTGCAATGGCTTATTCGTATTGGGAGATGAATATTCAACCATCACCAATGGTGAATCTGCTGTAACTGGTTTTGTTCCAAATGCTGGATTAGCATCAATATCTGATAAAATTTGTAACCAAGCCGACGATGCAATCGTAAGATTTAGGAATCCTTTGACTACATTAAATTTCTCTACAAAATCTACATTAGCCACCAACCATGCACCAATATCTTCACCAGTTTGCTCTGGTCCTTTCTTCGATGCTCGGAGAAAAGGGAAAACAACAACAGTGAGGTGACCTTCAAAATCTCTACTTGTTTTTTGCAAAGTCACTTGTTTCTCGGTTACATCTTGCTCATACAGAGCTTTAATTGCTTTTACTACAGCTTCTTGTAGTTTGGTTTCTAGTTTCATTTGTATGCTTGATTATTTATTATCAAAATCTGGAATTGGCAAA
>JASLEN010000081.1 GCA_030151105.1 Dysgonomonas sp. | reverse complement strand
CAAACTACATCAGTTCCCATTTCGGCAAAACAGGTTCCAGTAACTAGACCTACATATCCTGTTCCTACTATTGCTATTTTCATTTTTATCTTTTACTTTTTTAATAATTCAAAAAAATATTCTTCATGATCAGCAACTAATTTATCCCATGAATATTCATTCTTTATCTTATCTAGGTTCTTTTCTATAAAAGCATTTTTCTGCTCTATGTTTACTGTGGTATTCAATTTCTCTACCAATTCGTCACTTGTAGAAAAATATAAGGCATCATCTCCTAATACAGATTTGTTAAATTCATTGCAGTGTGCAAATATATATGTACTAGAGGCCATAGCTTCGAGTAGAGATGGGTTTGTTCCACCTACACTGTGTCCATGAAAATATATAGAAGAGAAATAGCGTATAGAATTTATTTTGTCAAAATCGTATATTCCTCCTAAAAACCTTATACATGAACTGTTTTTGTATTTTTGTACTAAGTATTTACCATGTGGAGTATTTGTTTTTCCTATAATTATCAAAGGCTTATCCGTTCTATTTGATCTAAGATAACCTTCGATAATCATCTCAATATTATTTTCGGGCTCCAAACGTGCAATTACAAGTAAATAATTATCTTTTTCTAATGTAAACTCTTTTAGCAGATATTCATTATAGTTGTCATAGATATCAGCACCATATGCTAAATATTTACTTGCTTTCCCGTATTTCTCTTTGTAATAATCTCTAATACCTAGATTATCTGCTATTAAATAATGACTGTATTTTACCGTTGTTCTTTCTTCCCAAAAGAGAAATTTACGCGTCCATTTGTTAAATTTAGTGCGTTTATATTCTAAGCCATCCATATTAGTAGTTATAATGGGCTTTCTAATTTTATCTACTCCAAACCAAATATAAGCAGGAACAATACTCGTATAACCTGCTTCATAGATAATATCAAAATCTTCCTTTCTCAGAGCATCTTTTAAAGACATAAAGTCATAAAAAAAACTACCAATAGAACTGCCCATCCAATTTTCGGGACTATATATATGTTTTATACGTACGCCTTTATAACTATTCTCCTTGTATGGATGAAAGTGAGGAGAATATACTACAACCTCATGTCCCCGTTCAGCTAATCCTACAGAGATATATTCGGCAAACTGCTCAAATCCTCCATAGTTATTTGGTATTCCTCTAGTAGATATAAATGCTATTTTCATTCTATCTCTACGTTTTCCCCTTTCTATATGCATTCTATAAATTTTTCTATCTTTGAGATATAAGTGTTTGTTGCAAATTTTTCTTTGACTTTTTTTATACCCATTTCTCTTATTTTTTCATACTTAACATTGTCGTTAGTTAAGGTATCGAAGCAGGAGATAAATTCATCTTGTGTTTTAAAGAGATAGCCATCAACACCATGTGTTAGGATCTCAGCATTACCTCCTCCATTATAGGCAATGACAGGCACACCTCTCAGCATTGACTCGATTGTGACACGTCCAAAAGCCTCGTTCCTAGGAAACATTAGCGATATATCAAGTTCTTGGTATATGCGATCCATTTGACTTACATGGCCTTTTAGTGTGACTTGTTTTTCTAAATTATTAACTAATATAAAACTTTTTATTTTTTTTACATATGCTTGTTCTCCTGCACCATATATATAGCAATGAATATATGGATCCTTTTCCAAAAGAGGTTTCATGTATTCTAGTGCTTCTAGCTGTCTTTTATTTTTATGAAGGTAACCAATAATACCTACTTTGATTGGCTTTTTATCACCAACACTATCATTTTTTCTCGTATAGCTGAAATCTAAAGTTTCTATACCATTATAGATAACCTTGCACTTCGTTCGTTCTTTTTCAGTGGGCATAACTTTTGATCGTACGATTTCTGAATTAAAAATCAGCCCATCAGCAGAATTTAAATATTTGTATTTAAATTTTTTGCCAAAAACACTAATAAAACTATAATCTAACCAGCCAAATTCTCTTACATGAATTATATATTTAGTTCTGGTGAAGAAGGCTAATAGTTTACCCATATTTTCTACAGAAGAATTAGAATATATCACATCAGGTTTAAACTTAAGTGTACGATATAGCATATAAGGAAAGACCAATATATTGAGAAGCTGTAATAGCGGGAATAATAGATATTTTATATTTAGTCTACAGAAAAATATAGAAGGGAAATATGGTATATTTAAATTAGGTATATTATCTTCTTTCTCTATGAATTTATTGTTGAATGGAGTAAAGAGTAATACCGCATGTTTTTCGACTAACCCTTTAATCAGAGTGAGTAGTGATTTATTTGCTCCATATGGCTGTCCATTATTTATTAAAAAAAGGATTTTCATTATTTAGCTAGTTAGTGAATTTTTGATAATTTGTTCGAAGATAATACGACATTCTTTAGCATAAGGGTATAAAAATAAAGAAATAAAGGAAGTGTATTCATAAAACCGGTTAGTATAGAAAACACAAGATAGCCTAAGACATATGCTCCTAATAATGCGGAACTATCTTTGTCCCTTCCTTTTATTTTTCGAGGTAAAAAGAATAAAGCTATAAAAAATAAAAGCCATACTATAAGCCCTAAAATACCATTATCTACAAGTTTCTGTAATACAATACTCTCAAAGCCTAATAAAATAGGGTGATATCCTTCTGTTTGTTGATATTCAATAACATATCCATGACCAAGTCCCCCCAGTAACGAGTCTTTTACCATAAAAATAGCATATAGTAGTTGATCTAATCTCATTGAAGTTGATGAGCCTTTTATTTGGGAGTTCGCTTCTACAGATTCATCCCAAAAAAACAATGTTGACTCTATCAATACTTGATTCTCTTCCCAAAAACCAGACATGAAAATTACCACTAGTAAGATGGGTAGAATTAAAAAGGAAATTTTTATGATCTTTATTCGTTTAGGTTTATCTACCAAGAAGAAATATGATATTATTAATATTATAAAAGCAAGTAGTACAGAACGACTTCCCGACAAATATAGGTTTATAAGAGCCAATGAACATAAGAGTATCATAATACGATTGCTCTTTATCACTCCTTTACTCATAAAAAAACAAAACAATATATAACATGTTCCCCCCCAAGTTAAAGCGTGCTGCATAGTTCCTTGTATTCTACCTTCTAGTCCTCCCCTAACTTCTTCCATTCTTCTCAAAATAGAGTCTTCAATACCAAAGATTGATTCTATAAAACCTATGTAAGGATTAGACATTGTTAAGTAGCAAAATATTCCGTAGATGAAGAGTAATAAAGAGATAAGAGCCAGTAGATTTGTAAATTTATTAAGTTGCTCTCTTGTGTTGTATGTATACCAGATTATATAGCAAATCGCAAATTGTATAATTAATCCTGAGCCTATATACTTAATCTGGGATACTATACTTACTTCGAATGACGAGAATATAATTAGACCGAAATTAGCTATTATAAATATAGTTACAATCTTATCTAGGATACGCTCATGTAAGATGTTTTTATCTGTTTTTTCTTTATATATGAAAATAAAAAAAGCAAAGAAAAGTAAAATTGTTATTACATGGGTTAATAGTATATTTGTTATTCCAAGAGATATTGAGATTGAGGGTAATATAAGTATTCTTAATATAACGGTTAGCGCGAATCCAACTTGAATATTACGTATCAATACCAAGCCAGTGAAACAAGCTATTAAAAACAGCATCAATTGCCCCATGTTGTTATATTTTATAGCTAGATATTAGATATAAGTGCTTTATAAATGAAATAGGGTATCTTATTATTATAAAGGCTCTCTTGAGGACTAATTCGGTCTTAGTTAGAGACCCTTGATTAGACAAAATAATATTTTTTAATCTATACATTCTATATTTATCTTTGCTATTTGTTGAGTTTCTTTTGATAGCTTCCTCTGCAACAGTTACCGTACAAGCATTTTTAATTGAATTATTATTATTAGTCAGTTGTCCACTATTATGAGTCCTTCTAACAACGCCAGTATAGTCAAGAAATTCTCCTCTAAATTGCTCTCCTATTCTAATCCAGAGATCAGCATCTTCAGCATTTGTATAGTTTTCATTAAAAACACCAACTTTTTCAAAGACTTCTTTTCGAAATAAAAAACAATTCGTATTAATTACTTTAGACCCTGTTAATCCTAGATATCTAGTATCTAATTTTAATACCCTTTTTTTTGTCCATGGAATAATTTTATTCTCATTGTCATCTTCTATTAACTCCTCTGTTCTGCAAAATACATATCCAATTTTTTCGTTTTTTAATAAAATGTTAGTCATCGAATTTAGAAAATCTCCTTTCTGATAGTCATCAGAATCTAAGAAGCAGATAAAAGGCTTGGATGCTATATTAAGGGCTCTATTACGTGACGCTGCAGCTCCTTGCGATTTGTCTTTTTTATCTTTTTCTAGAATAAAAATTCGGGCATCATTATATGATCGAGCTATATCTAAAGAAGAGTCTGTTGAGCCATCATCTGAAATAAGTATCTCTAACTCTCCCTGATAGTTCTGAGCAATCACACTATCTATTGCCTGTTTTAGATATTTCTCTCTATTATAAACAGGGATAATAATGCTTATCCCTATATCATTATTTTTGCTCATCATTGATATTACTCAATAAGAAATACTCCCCATCTTTTATCCAAATATCTAACATAGAGTGGACTTGAGTCCAGTTTATATTTTTATTTTGTAAGCTTTTTACTTTAGTAATATCATAAGATTCCATTAGGTGGTCTTCTAATCCACATTTTTTAAGAAAAGATGTTATCCGACTATTCATCCCTACTTGCTTTCCTGTATTAGGTAGGATAATAAAATTCTTTTGTAATATTATACTGAAGACCATTCCATGGAACGAGTTTGTTAATACAAAATTTGAGCCTTCCATCAATGAAACCCATTCTTCAACCGTAGGATATATGTTTCCTGATAAATCAGTATTAGAAGAAATATGAACCGAACTTGGTTTGAAGTGAGACAAAAATTTCTTTCTATCAGTAATATTGCTATTTCCTAGTGTGTAAATAAATGTATATAGTCTCTTATCTAATTTGTATTTTTCTGTATCTGCTTTTGAAGCTAAATTTAACCATTCTGTCCTATTTAGAAGCAGAGTTGGATCAGGTACCCATAATGCATCATTATATTCTGCTTGCTTGCAAATAATAGTCCCATCTTCCTCTCTTACGCTAATTGCATCAAATTTAAGAAAGTGTTTTTTAAATAGTTCTAGGATTTCCTCTGAAAAAATATTTTTTCCAAAGCTAGCGGCATAAGCTATTCTTGTTGTGCTAGGATCTCCGAATGACAATAGGTAAGGAGCTAAAGACCTCCCAAAACTATCGTTCCATATTTGGTCACTACCACAAATATATACGTCTGCTATTGGTGGATTTCTGTTAATTTCATCTTCTGTTAGATAAATAGTATCACTCAGTTGTAAATACTTATTTCTAAATGTATCAAAATCTCTATTTTCATTCTTTATAAGTTTCTCTCTGTTAAACTTGCGAGTTAGAAAATTGCTAATATTGCTGATATTTAATTTATCAAACAAGGAAGCTTTCTTATCAGCACTAATGACAGGACCAATATATCTTATAATAAAGGGGTCATATCCTTTTGTCTCAAGATATTTTTGTAGTGCATATACTTGCAACATCTGTCCATAGTTATGTTGCGTCCACCAGAATGTTATAATTCCTATTCTTTTTGTCATGTATAAACTCAATAAATTTTGTTTTTCATAATTTCTTCTAAAGAAACACCTAACTGATCCTTATCAGACAAAATCAATTCACCCTCTTCTAATATCCAATCTACATTAATACTTGGATCATTCCAAGCTAGAGTTGCTTCATGTTGTGGAGAATATATATTATCAACTTTGTATGAGAAAGTGGCTTCATCGCTAAGTACTACAAATCCATGTGCCATATTACGTGGCATATATAACTGTCGTTTATTGTCTTCAGTCAATTCTACTGCGACATATTTTCCGAAAGTAGGAGAGTTCTTTCTGATATCTACTACCACATCTAATACTTTACCTCTAAGAGCACGAACTAATTTGGCTTGAGAGAATTCCCCTTTCTGAAAATGAAGTCCACGAAGCACGCCTTTTGTCGATTTTGATTCGTTATCTTGAATGAAACCTACTTTACCAATATGTTGTTCGAATAGGTCTTTCTTGAACGACTCCATGAAATATCCTCTTTGATCAGTGAATATTTTGGGTTCAATGAGCCAAATACCTTTTATTTCTAATTCTGTAAATTTCATTTTTCTAACAAATTTAATATGTATTGTCCATAAGCTGTTTTATCCAATTCTAGTCCTAGCTTTTCGAGTTGTTGATCAGATATCCATTTATTTCTCCAAGCTATTTCTTCAATACATGAAATATAAAATCCTTGACGTTTCTGAATCGTTTCTACAAAGTTTCCAGCTTCTAATAAACTATCTGCATTTCCAGTATCCAACCAAGCAAATCCTCGTCCAAATTGAACAACTTTTAGCTTATTTTCTGTTAGGTAAGTCTTATTTAAGTCTGTAATCTCATATTCGCCTCTCATTGAAGGTTTTAATTCTTTAGCTCTTTTGACCACAGAGGAATCATAGAAATACAATCCAGGAACCGCATAATTTGACTTTGGTTTATTGGGTTTTTCTTCTAATGAAATCACATTATTATTGTCATCAAACTCAACAACACCATAAGCTCTAGGATCTCTTACATAGTAGCCAAAAACACATGCTCCCTCTTGTGTTGATTTTGCTTCTCTCAGCATCTTTGAAAACCCTTGTCCATAAAACATATTGTCTCCTAAGATTAGACAAGCTGAATCGCCATCAAGAAACTTTTCTCCCAATATAAAAGCTTGAGCCAAACCATTTGGCTTTTCTTGAATAATATATTCAAATTTCATTCCTAAGGCAGATCCATCTCCTAAAAGTTCTTTGAACATTGGTAGATCTCTAGGTGTAGAAATAATAAGTACTTCTCTTATTTCAGCAAGCATTAGTGTTGATAGCGGATAGTAAATCATCGGCTTATCATATACAGGCATTATTTGCTTTGATATTGCTTTTGATAGTGGATAGAGTCTTGTCGCACTTCCTCCTGCTAGAATTATTCCTTTCATTATATATTTAATTATTTAAATAAATATTTATGATTTTGTAAAGCTAATAACTTATTTATCTATTGCCATACATTTGTTCGTAATACTTCATATAATCGCCAGAAGTAACTTCTTCTACCCATTCTTGATTATCAAGGTACCAATAGATTGTTTTTACAATTCCTTTGTCAAACATTGTTTCGGGCAACCAACCTAGCTCTTTTGAGATTTTTTTAGGATCAATTGCATATCTAAAGTCATGTCCCTGACGATCTGTAACGAATGTAATCAAATCATCATTAATCCAACTAATATCGATAGATCCATCTTCGGATTTATTAGATTTTTTCAAGACCTTTCTATATTCAGGTTCCTTGTCCATAATATTGTGTATAGTCTCAATGACTAGTTTTACAATATCAATATTTGTCTTCTCATTATGTCCTCCTACATTATAGACTTCTCCCAATCTTCCTTTGTGTAGCACAATATCAATAGCTCTACAGTGATCTTCTACATATAACCAATCACGAACATTTTTTCCATCTCCATATACAGGAAGTTTTTTACCCTCAAGTATATTTTTAATAATTAACGGAATTAGTTTCTCAGGGAAATGGTATGGCCCATAGTTATTTGAACATCTTGTTATATTTATCGGCATCTTATACGTTTCAGCATAAGCATTCACTATAAGATCTCCTCCTGTTTTAGAAGAACTATATGGAGAACGAGGGTCTAGAGGTGTCTTTTCTGTAAAAAAGCCATCTTCCCCTAATGAACCGTAAACTTCGTCAGTAGATACTTGTAGGAACTTAACATCCTTTTTCCAGATTGGGTAGTTATTTTCATCTGTTCCTGTAGTCCAAAACTTTTTAGCAGTGTTTAATAGGTTTTGAGTACCTAGAATATTTACTTCTAAAAATAATTGAGGATTTTCGATACTTCTGTCCACATGGCTCTCAGCAGCAAAATTTATTACATATTGAATTTGATGTTCCTCGAATATTCTTTCAGTAGCTTCTTTATCACAAATATCTCCTTTTACAAAAGTGAGGTTGGGATTGTTGAGTTCCTCTTTTAATGTCCCAAGATTACCAGCATAGGTAAGTGCATCAAGAACAACAAATTTTGAAGTTGGATATGCTTTAAGCATATGTTTTACAAAGTTTGAGCCTATAAAGCCAGCTCCGCCTGTGATAAGGTATGTCATTGGTTATTTTATTTGTTTATGAACGACCAAATTTCCTTTTTTAAAATCCAACTAGAACTAAATGTAATAGCAAGAAATAGCATAGAAAGAACTATTACTTTTTTCTTTGGACTTTCGGGAAACAAAGCCTCCACAGCTGGTTGTATAATAATAAAGATGGGTGTATCATCTTGCACTCTTAGCCTATTCATTTGTACTTGTTGTGCCATTTGATTATATATTGTATAAGCGAGATTCGTTTCATTCTGAATTTTTTCTTGTTTAATCTTATACTTTGCAGATATTACATTCTTATTCGCATCTACAAATTCGGCGAGACTATTCTGAGATTTATAATAGTCAGCTTGTGCTTTTATATAAAGGTTTTCACTATTGAGCAAATCAGTTTTGGCCTTCTTTGTTCTTTGATCAATAATATATCTTTGTAAAGATGTAATTAATGTATCTGCTAAAAAAGCAGATATTATTGGGCTCTGAGAAGTAACTTTCAATGTTGTTAGTCCCGTTTTTTTGTCCGTACTTATAGAATAGGAGTTAGTTATAGATTCAATAACATCTTTTTCTTTCTTTGAGACATAACTATTCCTCCTTCTTCCGTTCTCCTCAGCTACTTCCTCACTAAATTTTGAAGGTAAATCTAATATATAAGTCCACCAGGCTTTACTTTGTTTACTCTCATAATAAGTAAAAAGTATAGTGTCAATTCCCTGTTCAGAATCTACAACATTTAGGCTAAATAACTCTTGAACAAATGGAGTCGATTTTATAACATCTGGATATAGTTCTGGAGTCAAAGCATCAGATTCTTGCATTGAATTTAAATTTATTCCTGCAAGAGAGGCTAAAGCACCCATATTTCCAGAAGCAGTACTTTTAGAACTGGTCTTAAAAACCACAGTAGTAGAGTATTCTTTAGGAATGCTAAAAGCGATTATACATCCAACAATAATTCCAATTAGAGTTGCTTTAAGTATAAACTTTTTTTTATCTAATAGTCTCTTAACTATTCCAAGTAAATCGGTTTTCAATTCTTTGTTTTTTTCTATCATCTAACTTATTTTGACAAAGAGCTAATTTACAAACTCTACAAAAGTTGTATTTTTCACAAATAAACTCTAGTTCAATAACTCATTTTTATTTTAGATTTTTATAAAAATCTAAAAATCCTTCTTACAAGATATGCAAAAATAGTTATAAATTGCTATTAGCCCCAATCTTCTAGAAATAAAGTCTCTTTGTCTTTAATTATTATATTCAGATTACTCTAACAATAATCTTGTAATCAGAAGGGCTAATTAATGATTGTATATTTTTTTGTTTTACCTGCAAGAAGTGCATCTCTAAAGTCTGCAAAAATTTTCCTTTTATGTATGGCTCTGGTTCTATTTAAAGATATCTCTAAAGTAATTATACTTTTTGATTGAGTCGGATCTGCTATATGAATAGAGATTTCGTCTGTATTAAACCCCTTTATAATTAAAGTAACTGGTTTATCAGAGCTTAATTCAATATAATTGTTCTTTAAGATACCAGGCTTTAGGAATACACATTCTAAAATATCCAGTTTCGTATGATACACTGCTTGTAAAGAGTCTGTATTAGAAACAATGTTAATGTTATTTACATCATACTTTAGCATTTCACTAGTGTTAGTAATATTAGGGACTATAATATATGCATACTTTTGGTTTAAAGGTTTTATTCCATGATCAAACCACAGAGTAAAAACCTTCCCTACAATTTCTCTATTGGATTGAGTTGTATTGAGCTTCTTCCAACTGCCTCTTTCCTCTATATTTTTCAACATAAGTTTTCCCCCACTCGGAAACACATATCCAATATCATTATGTAATACCCACTTTAGATTTTTATTAAAAGAATGAATTCCCTCAGGAAGTGTGCTGAATTTATCATTCACTGCACAGGCTGTCACATCTCCATCCAACCATGATTGATTTACTGTCGTATTTATGGGTAGCTCAGATGATGACGAAATATCTGATCCTAGGCAAATGACTTCATCATCAAAGAAAAACCATGACTTATAAGCAGATGTGTTAATCCCTTTATAATGGTCGTTTAAATAATAAGTATTTACTGAATATAGGCTATCTGATGCTCCACCAACTAACTTTTGAGTTCCTCTTGTTATCCCTGATTTTGTTTCGGGAATATCCTTAAACTCATAATGTGGGTTTGTGACTCCTGGTATTCTGCTCCAATCCCAGATTGGGAATATATTATAATATTCATCTCCTTGTAGAGAAACGTGCATTGAACCATCAGATAAAAAGTATGTTTTAGTATTTTCTCTATTGCCATGCTCACTTCTCATTGTGCGTAGTGAGACGGTTCTAATACCTACAGAATATTTGGAGCGTATGTGAGCCACATAATCTCCTATATAATAAGTTATATTTTTATTCTTTATATTTTTATCCGCAGAGTTTTTATTTTCTAATCTACTTATTATGTTTTTATATACTTTTTTGTTACCGAGATGCGGATCTATTTTTATTAAATAGTTAGCATACCTAGTAGACCTTTTTGCTAAAGATGCATCTTCTCTGCTCATACTTCTGCCAATGGCATTCATAAAGAAATACTGTCCTCTTATCAAATTGAAGTATGAATGCAAGGCAAAGTTGACAATTATGTCTAATCTCGTACTGTCAAGTGCATAGTCGGTTTTATTTGTATAATAAGCAAATTGAAGAATGCCTCTTAAAAATTCTTCGCCATAACCGCCAACATAGAACTGCGTATTGTGCTGAAAAAAGGAGTAATCAGGTTGTAAGCCTTCTCGAAATGGTGCAAACTTAATAGTTTCATATGCGTGATATACCGCATCTTTTAGCAGAGCTTTGTTTTCTTTTAAGCATGCTCTGTAGAGCCAATGAAGTGCTATATCTGTTTTATTTGCTCCTGTATATCTACTAGGGGTTCCTCCTTTTTCTGCAATTCGGAGTAGAAGCTTGTCTTCAATATTCTTATCCAATCGCTCTTGCCCTTTTCTTAAGACTATTAAGGTTAGCCCTATAACTTGCGGCTCTTTAATTTCATTATACCACCAGTTCCAGCAATTAAAATCACTTTCAGACCAAAATTCTAAGCCTGATAGAACTCCTCTCAATATGTTTTTGTCCTTGTAATAAGGGTTATTCTTTGATTTGTAGGTATATGCTATGGACATTTCATATAAACGTTCAAGATGTTTCATTGGAAGGTTTTCTTCTTTATAAAACTTTTGATAGTTAATATCCTTAAATATACCTTTTTGTGAATCGTAAATAGATAGAATTGAAGCTATGTTATTAGAATAATCGTATGTTGTAGATTGTTCAAATATATCATCTTGAATTCTCTCTAATATGATATCAAATACATTCGTCCCGTTTGGTATGGTTGGAAATAGATGCATTGGGAACAAGAGTAGTACATAGATAGTGCAAAGCCTCAAAATTCTTTTATTCTTCATCCGTTTATTCTTTTAGATATAACACTTACAGAAATAAATAGATTTATCCTTAATAAGAGAGAATCTCTTTCCAAAAATCAACGTCTTATCTCATTAATTAGTTTCCCTAGTTTATCTCCCGAATGTTCAGCATATTTAATAGCTCCATAGTAGTTGATATGAAATCTATCATAATACATTATGGTATCATTGTAGAAAGGAGCATTTTTAAAGGCTGATGAGTCTGATAAGTCCAAATAATGAATATTGTCATTCATTTCAATTAAACTCAACAGATCATTGGATGGTTGACAAAAGGAGTAATCCATCTTTTTCACTTCAGCTGTTGGCAGATAAACACTCTTTGTTATTCTAAGTAAATCTTTATTTATCTCAGAATGTTCACAGTCTGCTAAAATAGGGAATCCACTTAGAAGAATGATGTGTTGATCAGACCTTAAAGAAGATAATAAGGTTTTCAAAGCTGATGTATATTGATCAGTCAACTTTTTATTGTGAAAGGTTGTCGAAATCAGAATAACTTTTGAGTTCACAGCTTTTGAAAGAACTGTGTCACATAACATATTGTATTTCTGTATTTCTCCCTGATTGGAGAATACAGAGTCTGATATACCAGGAATTGGTGGATAGGATGTATTTGTTACACTTCTAAAGCAAAAATTATACTCTTTACCTACATGCTCTACAAATGGCTTCATTACTAATCCAAAGCTATTGCCGATTAATAGTAATGTGTCTCTAGATGCGATTTCACCTTGGATAATATCTTTTGTGTATTTACCATAATTATCCAATCCAAAAGGCTTAGGGGTTGTTAAATATTCTGGATAGTTCTTCGATTGAGAGGGTATATAATAAAAGCGAGTAACAGCAATACCGAGGACAAGAAAGATAGGAATAATTGAGAACTTCAATACAAACGATTTTATTTTTAACCTTCGGAATGTGTTTTCAATAAGGTAATAAGACAATACAGAACAAATCAGAGTCAATGTAATCACAATCAGATACTGCGACATAGTTAGAGTGTAATTCATTGTATGATATCTCATCAAAGCTAAAAAGCCCCAATGCCATAAGTATATAGAGTAAGATAACTCTCCAAAATACACCAATGCCTTATTTGACAACCACTTATTGATTATACCATCCTTATTCCAAAGGATTAGAATAGCTCCTAAGCAAGGAATTATAGCAAGTAGTCCAGGAAACGTTGAATTTTCATTGATTAGAACTGCACTGACTACTAGAATTATAGATCCTAGAAATCCTAACACAGATTGAGTCTTTTTATCTAAAGTAATCTTGTTTTTATAAAGGCTCAACATCAAACTTAATATCACACCAATAAGAAATTCAGGAGAACGAGCTAGTAAAGAGAAATACATCAAGTTATCATTTCCTATTGATATTTGATACTGCCCATAGGTAAGTAAAGAAATGAATAAAATTATGCTGAAAATAAAGCTTTTCTTTTTGTTTAAAAGAATAATAACAAAGGGCAAAACAAAATAAAACTGCATTTCAATGGCTAATGTCCATGTATGAAGAAGTGGATTTTCACTGCTTGATGCACCAAAATAATTGTCTAAACTTGCAAAATAATTATTACTATTGAACATTATAGAGTGGAACAACCTTCTTGTATATTCCGATACATCAACTGGAATATATAAGTATATGGTTAAACAAGATATAGCAAGTAGAAAAATATAATATGCTGGAACAATCCTTCTTATTCTACTAAAATAGAATTTCGAAAAAGAAAATTTATTATTTTCTTTTTGATTCAAAACTATGGATGTAATGAGAAACCCTGACACCACAAAGAAGATATCAACCCCAATAAAACCACCAGGTAATATGTTCGAATTTAGATGAAATAACCAAACAAATAAAACAGCAATGGCTCTTAGACCTTGTATATCTTTTCTATATTCCATAATTCACTACTCTTTTTAGAGCTAGAATCACATAAAGCTCCAAGATAATTGTAAAAGAAGAACTTTATTTCTTCATTATTTTTTTTATTCTCTCAATACCTTTATCACCAATAATAGTACCTACCTTATCTTTTATTAGTGACTGTATTGATTTCCTCTGATTACTTTCAGCTATCATTCTTAAAGCAAGTGATTCATCTTCATGCCTTGTGAAAACTTCTAAAACTATTGACTGTTCTGAGTTTCCTAGAAACTCCTTTGTACACTGTGTAAATTCCTCTTTAGTTTTAGCTGAAAGATATCTAAAGTTGTTGGCTTCTACCCACCCTTTAGCATCGCTATTGTGTCCCGCTGCCGCAATATAAGCATCTCCTTTCTCTTCAAACTGACTGCCGGGGTTTGTGTATAATTTAAACTCGGCTCCACAATTATTGTTTACTAAAAGTATACGCAGATTGTTTTTTAGATGCCTAATACCCAGACTATTCATATCGTAGAAAAAACTTAAGTCTCCGATAATCATAAAGCACAATTGTTCTGTATTGATACTTTGCCCAAGTAAAACAGATAGACATCCGTCCGTTCCAAATGCTCCAACATTTGAATAACAAATAATAGATGGATCAAGAGGAAAAAAGAGCCAGCTACGCAAACTATTTAATATTGAGAAATTCAAATATGATTTCTGGGGGATTAAAGAATGTAATTGTTGTGCTATATATATATTTGATAGAGGTAGATCCTCTTCAGGCATTGAAACATTATCTTGTAACATCTTCCAATCCGAGAAATATTGATGAGTTTGTTCCTCTCCATTGTTTAGCCTTGAGAAGAATAATTCCATAGGGCACTCAAATACCTTTGTGAGTTTATCATAAGTATCTACTATATCTCCATTTTCACTTATTCGCCAATGCTCGAAGTCTGTTTCTCTCCCCTTAAATAATTTATTAAATAGTGGATAATCACCTGTTATACCGCCAATTGAAATGAGAATGTCTGGTTTGTATGTTGTGTCAAAAGTTTTGCTATCCATTCCGAAAAGGGCAAGATTTGCTGATACTGCATATTTGCCATGATAGTTGGATAGATGGTTTACATAGACAAAGGCATTATTGGTTTCTGTAAAACTATGTAGAGCATTTAGTTGATTGTCAGAAAAAGGACAATGCTCTCCAATTACTATCATAATCTTTTTGTTTTTCAGGCTAATATCTTCCCATATTTCCCATTCCATATAACGTTTTATAACTCGGACAAGGGGTAACTCTGCTACGTCAAATTTTCCTAAGTCGCCATCCAACATGGGTACATTTAATTGAATGGGCCCTGGTGTCCTGTGGGTTAGCTCTAGCATTGCTTCATTTACAAGTCGTACACAATGCAATCGGTCTATCTCATTAGAAACATAGGGTAAAGCGTAGGTCTTTTTAACAGCATCCGCAGGTAAAGATATCTGGTTAGGTGCTTGCATATAATCTTGATAAAAAAACTTAGGGTGTTTAGATGCTGTGATGGCCAAAATGGGCACATGCTTATAAAAAGCTTCTGTTAAACCTGGAATATAATTCCTTGTGGCCTGTGCACTTGTACAAGTTGTTGCAACTGGCACGCCTAATTGCAAAGATAAACCAATGGCAAAATACATTGCACTTCTTTCATCTACAATAGAATAACAGATAAAAAAAGGATCGCTTTGCAGCCCTCCAACTATAGGGATATTCGTTGCTCCTGGGTTTATAACAATATGTTTTATATTGTGAGCTTTAAGTAGTGCCAAAACAATTTGGCTATTTTTTGATATAGTATACATATTAATAATTATTTTAAAGAATATCCTCCATCACAAATGATAGTTTGTCCAACAATAAAATTTGCAGCGTCACTTAGTAAAAATACGGTTAATTCTGCTATTTCCTCTGGTATTGCAAACCGCTGTATTGGATTATGAGGATAAAAAACATTTTCTTTTTGATCTTGACAATTAGATTGCATATTTGTGACTATAACTCCAGGAGCTATACCATTCACTATTATACCATAAGGAGCTAACGTGATACCTAAGCCTTGAGTTAGTCCAGCTACATCCCACTTTGTCATTCTATAAGGGTAAGTCGCTCCAACAAATCCACCTTGAGAGGAGATGTTTATTATTTTTTTTAAACCTAAGTTTTTTCTTTTAATCCATTTATCACACAAAGCTTGTGTTGTGAAAAATAGCCCTTTAGAGTTTGTAGCATAAACATTATCCCATGCTTCTTCTGATACGTTTGGGAATTTTGTATCATTTAAGATACCAGCATTATTGACTAAAATATCTATATCCCCTTCAAATAATTTTTCGGCGATTTCTAAAGACTCGTTAGCTTGAGATATTTTACTAATATCCCAAGTTAGAATTTTAAGACATTTATTATTCAATAAGCTTTCGGCTTCTTTCAATTTTTTTTCATTTCTCCCAGTAATAATTACATTTGCTCCTTCATCTAAACATTTTCTGGCTATGCTATACCCTATACCACTGGATCCTCCTGTTATTAGGATATTCTTCCCCTTTAAAACTTCACCATGATTTATGGGTGTAATGTTTATACTAGAAAATCCTCCATAGCTATAAACCTTATGTAAGGATTTGATAGCTAGTATTATGCCGTTTATTTTGTGTGATATTTTATTAATTAAGTTCATTAGTGTTTTTCTTAATTTTGTTCTTAATTGCATCTTTTACTCTATCTCTATCAGATATATCGAAAACGATCAAAAATGTACTTAAACAAGTAACAAACATAGAGAATAATACAGAAATACAAATATATATAAATTTATCAGGCAGTATTGAACTTACTCCAAAAGAGAGAAAAGAGGCAACTATTGACATTAGTAATATTGGGAATATTACTTTCTGAAAATATTCAAATATAGGGAATTCTAGTATTTTCTTCAGTAAGAGAAGACGAAGTATTAACATAAGACTTGTTGCTATAATGGCTACAATCATGACATAGTATGGTTCAATGCCCATATACAAGATAGCCCACGAAACCAAAAAGCTAATAATCAGTATGCTCCCTAAAGATAATTCATATAGCTTAACTTTTCCAGTAGCTCTAACAGTAGTCATCAGAGGCAGACTTACCGAAGTGATAAGAGCATCAATAAGGGCTAAACGTGTAAAGATTATTGCTCCTTCTGGCGGATTCTTTAACCAAAGCTTTAATACATAAGGCATTTCTAAAAGAAGGGGGAGGGTAAATAAGAACATCAAGAAGTAGGTTATTTTCGATCCTCCAAATACAAGACTTAGCATTTGCTTTCTATCACCAGCTGCATAGTTTTTAACTATGGGAGGGTACAAGCCTGTATTGAAATTTGTTGAAAAAACATTTACATGGTTAGACACTTGCATAGCGATTGCTCGTGCCGCCACAACAATAGGGTTGCACATTTGGTTCAGTAATATTGTAACTGCATGATTTCTTAAGACTACCGTCATGCTGCCGAAAACGCTCCATCCTGTAAAAGAAAAGACCTCTTTAAATATACATCTATCCCAAACAAACGAAAACGTACATCCTCTATATTTTATTTTACTTATCACAACGTAAATCAACGAAGTTATTAAGGTTGATATAAAAAATAATATTCCATAAAGCTGCAATTTATCACAAGAAGAAATTAAGAGTATATATACAATAGCTAATTTAAGTAATGCTTCTACAATGGACACATAAGCATATATATTCATATCCTCATGAGCAATAATCATTGCTGTAAAAGGTGTTGTTAATATAGAGCATATAAAGGCTAAAACTGAAAAATGATATACCCAAAGTGCAGCTTGTATCCGATCTGGAGGAATTGTTAATTTAGTACTTACAAACCAAAGTCCAAGTGATTCTAGTAAAACCAATGCTAATATTGCAATCAATAAGTAAATAATCCAATTTACAGCAAATGTTTTTTTTAGCTTTTCGTAATCTTTTAATCCTAGCGCAAAGGAGAAAAAACGCTGAGAGGCACTAGCCATCGTAGTATTAAAGAATGAGAACATAGCTACTATACCTCCAACAACATTGTAAATTCCATAATCTTCAATACCTAAAGTATTTAAAATTACTCTAACTGTATAAAGGCTGACTAGCATTATTAATATATGCCTTATATACAGCATTATTGTATTTTTAGCTATTTTCTTATTACTCGAAAGAACTATTTTTGTGTCCTCAGCCATTTGAATTTTTTAATATGAAGATGTAAGTGACTAAACTCTTCTAGATATGCAAACGCTATAAATTATAATGATAGTAAAAGGTCATGATCTATACACTTTTCTTCTTTTTCCATACTTTATTAGAATGAGTTGATTAATAGAGCAATAACAGAAGCCATAGAGACAACACCGCTTGTGATTCCTATAATCTCACCTGTTGACATCTTAGGTTTAACTTCTTTAGTGGGTACAACTATTTCGCAGCCAGGCTTGAGCAAACTTTTACTTGAGCCTTTGGCTTTTGCTGTCATGCCATTCATATAGACGATATATACTCTTTTCTTTTGAGCTAGATCACTAAATCCTCCAGCCTGATTGACATAGTCCTGAAGGCTCATGCCTTTTTGATAAAGAACCGTATTCGGGAACATTACTGCACCATTTATTTTTACAGTATTATCAAATTCTGGGATAAATAGTCTATCACCAGGCTTCAATACTATATCAAAGTTTGACTTCGGATTAGATAGTGCCTTCTTTAAGTCAATACCAATAGCATATTCAGATTCTGTATCTAGAGATTCTACTGATAGAGAGTCCTCCTTATTACCTCGTTGAAGCATATTTATACTTTGTAACTGACGCAAACGCTCTTCTTTCGACTGTTGTCTTACTAGTCTAGCTCCATCAAGAAATGCATGAGGAGTTGTTCCTCCTGCTTGCTTAACCAGGTCTGAAATGCGTTGCTCTTTCACTTCTAGAGTATATTCTCCAGGGAAGATAACCTCTCCCTCAAGTGTTACATTACGTTGAGCTTCATATCCAGGACTTCTGCGAATATAGACTTGATCATATGGTTTTAGAACAAAACTTTCTTTTCCATCAGCAATCAAACCATCTTCAATGGAAAATGTAAATGTTTCTGCTATAATTGTATTTGTTGTTGTACTTGTAGGGTCAATAATTCTTCGAGAAACATCAACTCTTGCGGTAGATGCGGCACTCAATAAACCTCCAGCTTTTAATATAAGGTCTTTTATTGTAGTGTTATATGCAAAGTCGTAAGTCCCAGGATGTGCGACAAGACCAAAAACAGCTAAATCTCCTAAATCTTCTTCTATCCTGTTTGATGCTATAAGTAGGACATCATTTTTTCTTAACAGAACATCAGGGCTTGCTCCAGAAAGTATGCTACTGAGGTTTAATGCTAAAGTTTCAAGTGTTAGGTCTTCTTTTTCACGTGTTAGAATTACACGATCAAGGAAGGCATTTTCTTTTGGATTGCCTGCTTTAATAACTAAATCCTTAACTGTCTTAATATCTCCTCCAATTTCATAGTAGCCAGGTCGGAAAACGTTTCCTGTTATCTGAACTCTGTTGTCATAGAGAGCAAGACCACCACCAACTGAAATCGAGTCTCCGTCTGCTACATTGAAAGCAGCTCTTTGAGCCTCATTTAGAGTGAATATTTTGTCATATCCTCCTGTTTTACGAACAAGATTTATTTTATCAGCATATGCTCCTCCAGTAAAACCTCCAGCATATTTGATTAAATCATCAACAGTCTCTTTATCTGTCATTTCATAAAACATTGGTCTCTTTACTTGCCCTGTAATATTGACAAGAGACTTATAAGGTGGAACCATGATTACATCCCCGTCAAAAAGGCGAGCATCTGTTGTCTTACCATATAACAAGAAGTCGTAGATATCGACTGTTTCAATTTTGTTGCCTCTACGAACCAAACTAATTTCACGTAGAGATCCTATATCATTAATTCCCCCAGCAAGATAAAGTGCATGAAACACCGATGAAAGTGAAGAAATTGAGTAAGTACCTGGAACGGCTACTTCTCCCATCACATTAATCTGAATGGTACGTATTTGTCCCAGAGTTAATTTGATATGAGATGTTCCATCCATATCATTTACTCCAGAATATAGACTTGCTAACTTGTTCTTTACATAGGTGTTTGCTGTTTCCACAGTCATTCCGCTCAGCGTAATTGGACCTAGGTTGTCGATATTAATTGAGCCTTCTGGAGATATAACTTTTCGGAAGGATGCTTGTGAAGCTCCCCATATTTCTATGACTACTTCATCGCCTGCCGCTAATTTGTAGTTGACAGGAGTTGGAATATTTACATCAGGTGCAAAAGAAAGATTTTTTCGATTGAATATATTCTTTCCATATATATCTTGACGAAGCATGTGTGCTGCAGAATCAGCTTCTATATGACGAACGAAATCTTCATCTTCTTGATAAACTCTTCTTAAAGCAGTGGAGGATGTAGTAGCTCCTATATTGGTAGATTCATTTTGGTTTTCTCTTTCTACCTGACTTTTTATTCTTTTAAGCTGATCTTGAGTAACACCCTTTTGTAGAAGTGCAGCTCCAATAGCTTGTTGATTAGTTCCTTTAGCGTGTTCAGACTTTACATACTCAATGACTTGAGAATCGCTCATCTGGGCAAAGGAGGTAAGAGATAGCAAAGATACAATAAGTACTAATATACTTCTTTTCATGCTTAGTTTTAAAAGACTGATGAATATTCGTTTTTACGTTTTGTAATTTACACAGATTGCAAAAGTAGTTATTAATAGGGATATATCAAGTATTATTTACTGCGATTTAAGTTTACGAGTTTATTCGAGTCTTGAATATCATTGTATTAACCCTCTTAGTCTTAATCTGAGGTTTAGTCTAACTTTAGAATTAGATCGAACTATTATATTTTATAACCTTGGTTTTAATATATTTCCATTTATATCTTCAGGATACAAAGCTCCTTCGTCTTCTAGCTGTTGAGCCATAGCTGACAACATAGCTGTCAATTTTTGAGGCTCAGTTGTTGCTAGGTTGTGAATCTCTATAGGGTCTTTCTTTAGATTATAAAGCTCTATCATAGGCTTGTCAGGTAACTGAGGATTATAGTAATATATAAGCTTCCAATCTCCATCCCTATATGTAGTAAAGTAACTTCCTCGATGTTCGTGTGGAAAATGCATTAAAAACTTTTCTGTGCGTAATTCATTCTTCTCTCCTTTAAATTGAGTTGAAAGATCGAATCCATCAGTTATATAGTTTTCAGGAAGGTTCGTTTCTGTAACAGATGCGATGGTTGGGAGAATATCCATAACAGTTCCTATTTGTTGCTGTATTGTTGCTCCTTGGATTGGGAGTTTTTGTTGTTGTGGATTAGTTTCATTGGGTTTCGCCCAAGAGGTTATAAAAGGAACTCGCATTCCTCCTTCGTATTCACTTCCTTTTTTACCTCGAAGTGGAGCAGATGAATAATGCCCTTTCTCGTCTCCAAGTGGAGCGTCAGAGCCATTGTCTCCAAGAAATATAATCAATGTGTTATCTGCTATGCCAAGCTCTTCTAAATGATCCATCACGTCACCTAGTGATTTGTCCATACCTTCGATGAGCGTAGCAAATGCTTTTGCTTGGTCTGACTTATTTGGGTCTGTATAATTATCAATGAAACGCTTATCTGCCTCAAATGGAGAATGTACGGCATAATGTGCTAGATATAAGAAAAACGGTTTTTTTTCAGACACAGCCTTATCTATTTGGATATTTGCCTCCAAGGTGAGTGCTTCACTAAGGAAAGTATCTGTTCCATGATATTTACTCAATCCAGGTACCGCTCTTGCTTTCTGTCCTTTAATGTTACCATAGCCATACTCTCCATAGTAGCTACCAGGATGTCCAATAGATGAACCCGCAATATTAACATCAAACCCCACATTCAAAGGATCCTCTCCTTCGCTTCCAATATGTCCAAAATGTGCCTTCCCTACATGAATAGTTTTATAGCCTGCTTGCTGTAAGATTCTAGGCAGTGTGACTGTCGATTTTGTTATTCCATCCCAGTTCCATCCCTTAGGTCCAAAGGGTGTTTTATTGTTTGTTTCTGCATTTATCCAATTGGTCGTGCCATGACGTGTTGCATTTTGGCCTGTCATGATAGATGCTCTAGACGGGGAACTAACACTCTGTGCATAGAATGTAGAGAAGCGAACACCTTGATTCGCCATACGCTCCATATTAGGTGTGCGATACCAGTCATTGAGTGGTTGCCTTACAGCCTTGCCATCTTTATCAGTTATGAATGGAAGTGAAGTGTCCATTAGCCCCATATCATCAACTAAGAAAATAATAATATTAGGACGCTCTTGAGCATTAACTAGACTCCCTGCTGCTAAGAGGGAAAGGGTGAGACTGACTTTGTTTTTCATTATATTTTAAGATTTAGAGCTTCAAAATAGCTCTCTAGTTTAGTTATATATTCCTTAAATATAGCGGAAAAAGATAAGTTGCGGGGTCAAAAGTTATAAGATTTTGAATATTAGAAGAAAAAAGGCTGTAAGATCAAGTCTTACAGCCTTTAAATTATTATAGAATAGGTTTTGTCTTCTTACTCTCTATTCGTCCACCAAAGTGGAGTTTTAGTATTGTCTTTAGAAGGGCCTCCTACCATATCTTGTGCTTGTTTGTAGCTTATAGGATCTGTTGCAGCCCAACTCGTTGGATATCTATATCTCTGTGGATAATATTCCCATGCGCAATCTTTACTTGTTGCTGGTGTTAATGGGACCTGCAATTGAGCGTTATAAGAGACTTCAACAGCTTGGTTCTCGAAGAATGGAAGACCTAGACGTCTATGATCGTTCCATGCTTCAAGTGGTAACCAAGGCACTTGAGCAATATACTTTTGAGTTATGATTTTTGTCAGAGCATCGTTATTCACACTTCCAGCTTGATAAATAGAGTTTTTAGGATATTGATAAGTTGTGCTTCCTTCTTGTTTAGTATAAGCATCAACATATTTCATATTATATGCCACTGCTTCTGTCGAGTGATCAAATGATACTGAAGTTCCTACACGATTATAATCTTTAGAAGCAAGATAAGCAGGTAGCATAGCCATTATCTCCTTATTATATCTGTTCATAAAATCAGGAACTCCAGCAGCATGATATTCAAAACTACTAGTAATTCCTTTTTCATAATTATCTTTAACAGTACCAGGAACTGACCATCCTTTTAATTTAGCTTCTGCTAAAAGGAAGTAAGTTTCCCAATGCCCAAAGAATACTCTATAGTTGCCACTTGTGCGGTAAGCATTAGACAATGCAGGGAAGTGATAAGCAGCCGATGTATAATCAGATGACATTGTTCCTTTTTTATCCCATACTCCAGCCACTGTTGTACTCCATGTATGAGTAATGTCCAATGTAATATCTACCGTTCCATCTTCTTTTTTGAACTCTATTAAGAAGTTCTTATCTTTTTGAGCAACCTCGCTAGAAGCATCTCCCGCAGCTCCAAAATTAGCTGGATAAATACTTCCATCGTTGTAACCAACAATGTGATACATCGCAGCTGCACGTGGATCCACTTTAGATGGAATACCATCGAAGAAATATCCAGCACTTGGGTCATTAGTTGTTGTTGGGAAGTGTTTATCTAATCGTAATCCCAAATTTAATTGAGCGTCTTTTAGTTTAGACTTTAGTTCGTCTGGAACATTATAGTTTTGTCCTCCAAGGCCTACGACTAGATTATAGAAGGTTTTAGACATTATTTGAGCATTCCATGTACGGCTCATTACTCCTGCAAAAGGATTCCATCCATCAACTTCTTGAACTCTAGCTACATCTGTGATACCTGAGATATAGTCGTTTTTTACAGCATCTTCAAAGTGTTGCTTTGCTAGAGTTGGTTCTTTCTCTGAGATACGCATAGCTATACGCATACGCAAAGAATTGCCATATTGCGCCCATTTTTTGATATCTCCTTTATAAATCAAATCTAGATTCTTGTCATAACCACTACCATCACCCATTGAAATTGTAGATTTAGAAAGGGCTTTGCTTGCCTCTTCTAATTCTGTTAGAATGAATTTATAAACATCTGCTTGTGCCTCAAATTTTGAGTTTTTACCATCAAAAGCTTCTTCTGTAGGCATTGACCCAAGACCATCTGCAAACTCAGAGATTACATAGGCTCTCCAGATGCGACCCATTTCTTTTATGTTATGATAATATGGACGTTCTTTGTCGTCTCCAGCTTCAATTTTTCTTTCTGCAATTCTTACTGCAAGGTGAGCATCTCTAAGCCATCCAGCTCCATATCCTAATGATAAGTAGTCTGTTATAAAGCCATTGTTGTCTTGGCCTAATGCAAAACCACTAGATCTGTCAAAACGAGAAGCGGCTTTCCATGTCAATACAAACATACGCTCTCCTAAGTGTGGATCTAGCTGAGCAGCACCAATAGAAGCATTAAGATTCCATTCTGGTTGAACTTTGCTTTCGTCAATTTTTTGTTCATCATAATTCATACTCTCATCAATACATGAAGAGAATAATCCTAAAAGGATCAAAAGTCCAATTATATATTTATTATATGTTTTCATCTTACTTTCTTTTGTTTATTTAGAATCCTACTGTCAAATTGAATACAAAGGTACGTGATGTAGGAGACGAGTTAGCCTCAAAACCAACTGCATTCGTATTTGTTGCTGTTACACTCTCAGGATCTATCCCTTTCAACTTGCTATGGATCATCCATACGTTGTTACACGTTGCAGAAATACGTAATCTTTGAAATGGTGTTTTTGCTAACATTTTTTTATTGAAGTCATACCCTAGTGTAATATTTCTTAAACGAATATTTGTTGCATCAAAAGTATACTCTTCTGCAAGTCCAAAGTTTCCTCCAGCAGATCCTAAACGAGTAAAGTATTTTTCAACTTCAGTTTCTTTAGTATTTTCTATATAACCATTTGCTCCATCACTTACAACTGTATTTGGCATCACAAAGTTTTCACGATTATTTAATAGCGTTGCCTCTCCTTTACCATAGGTATTCATAATAGCTGTAGTTCCTGAGAATATTTTACCTCCTAGTCTCATATCAACTAAGAAGCCTAGTGTAAACCCTTTATATGCGAAGTTATTGCTAATTCCAATCATGGCATTAGGACTTTGATTTCCTAAGTACTCTCTGTTATCTGTAAATGTAGGTAAACCTTCAGCATCAACGATAATTTTTCCATGATGTGGACTATTCACATCATCTACCCTTGCATATTTTTTACCATGAATTGCCCCATATTCTCCTCC
The DNA here is from genome assembly GCA_030151105.1 of Dysgonomonas sp. Classification (GTDB taxonomy): domain Bacteria; phylum Bacteroidota; class Bacteroidia; order Bacteroidales; family Dysgonomonadaceae; genus Dysgonomonas. The sequence continues at coordinate 17,521 of JASLEN010000081.1, read as the reverse complement.
TGCTTCAGCGTAAATTGACAAATCTTGCAAGTCACGTTTTGCTAAGTCAAATAATTCTACTCCTTCTGCTATTTCTAAGATTTTAGCTTTATTATGAGAGATGTTTACCGAAGCATCCCAAGTCAATCCTTGTGCATTGTCTAGAATTGTTCCATTGATAGTGAACTCAATTCCAGTATTTTGTATATTACCTGCATTGATCATTCTTTGAGCATAACCTGTAAATGGATTCATGCCAATAGGGATCAATTGGTTAGTCGCATTCTTCTTGTACCATGTAGCATCTAGTCCTAATCGTCCTTTAAAGAAACGAATATCTAAACCAGCCTCCCAAGATTTAATAAGCTCACTTCTAACTGTTGAGTCATACATTACACTACCTGCACCAATTGTATTGAATCCTAAAATATTTTTGTCAAGTTTATAAACGTTATATAATTGATATGGATCCATGTCATTACCGACTTGTGCATATGATCCTCTAACCTTTAGCATACTAATCCACTCTGGTAGAGTGACATCATATTTTCTCAACATTTCATCAGTCAATAGAGACAAGTTGAATGAAGGATAAAAGAATGAGTTGTTTCCTTTAGCTAATGTAGATGTCCAGTCATTTCTTGCAGTAACATCGAAATATAAATAATTATCCCAACTTAGATTCAACATTCCATATAAAGAATTCATTCTTCTTTTTACTATGGATTCATTTATCGTTGGAAGGTTTACCCCATTATTGAGTTCGAAAAGATTGGGAACTACGAGTTCTCCAGAACTTGAATTTAGAGTTTCTCTTCCTTGGAACATTAAGTTACCTCCAAAAGTAGCAGACCCGCTTAATCTATCCCATAGATTATTCTTTTGTGCAACTGCCAAAAATGAATAATTGTTTTCGTAGAATGTTTCTTTACCTAAAGTGTATAACCCACCACCTTTAGCATTTTGACTACCAGCATTAATCTTTTCAGTCTTGTTAGTTGTATAGTAATCTGTACCAGCATTAACCTCTACATTTAACCAATCTGTCGCTTTATATTTCAACTTAAAGTTACCAATCAAACGATCTCTTTTGTCTTGATTGTTACGGTTCTTAACAGCCCAGTATGGGTTGTCTTGTGAGGTTTTGGTTTTATCTTGCCACCAATTCATTTGCCCAGTCTCTGTATACATGTTATCTTTGAACTCTTTCATATTGATAGTTGCTGGCAACATATATATTGTATTATAGGCATTTGATGGGTTCATTCCTAATAGAGGTCTGTTTTTAGCCTCCATATTTATGTAGTTTGCTTTAGCATCAAATTGCCACTTTTGTCCTTTATCCAAAAAGGCTGTAGCTCTTAAGTTGAAACCAGTTCTAGCTAATGATGTTCCCGGAGTAGTTCCATTGTCATCTGATCGGTTTACTGAACCAAATACAGAGACTCCATTGATACTTTGTTGGAAACTTACGTTGTTATTATAAGATACTCCTGTGCGGAAGAAATCATTATAGTTATCATAAGTTCTCAAGGATACATCTTGTCCTTTCCAATCCTTTACGGTTTGACCTGAGATGGCTTCCCCCCAAGATAGAGTGCTAGTATTGTCATATCGACCATTAGCTCCTTGTGAAAATCTATTTTGTAGTTTAGGCTTGATGAAAGGATTGTCGATCGAAATTCCTGTATTAACAGTTATTCCTAGCCCTTCTCTAGTTTGTCCTGATTTAGTTGTAATCAAGATAACTCCGTTACCAGCACGTGTTCCATAAAGAGCCGCAGCAGATGCCCCTTTAAGTACTGACATGGATTCAATATCTTCTTGATTGATATCAGCCAAACCACTACCCATATCTGATCCATTATTATTACCATAAGGGTCATCTACTCCACCAGTAAAGTTATCCATTGGAACACCATCAATAACGATAAGTGGCTGGTTGTTCCCTGTTAACGAGTTGTTTCCACGAAGTACAATCTTAGTAGATCCCCCTACTCCGTTACTTGATCTCAAAACTTGTAGCCCAGCAACTTTTCCCGATAGCGCATTCAATACATTACTTTCTCTTGATTCAAGCAAAGCATCTCCTTTAAGTTCTTGCATTGAATATCCTAGAGATTTTGTCTCTCTCTTGATTCCTAGAGCCGTTACAACGACTTCACTTAAGGTTTTAGAATCTTCTTTCAATGTGATGTTAAGAGCTTGTCCATCCCACTGTATATCTTGAGAAACGTAACCTAAATATGATATTTGAATTATTGCTCCCTTCTTCACATTGTTCAAAGAGAATGCACCATCAAAATCTGTTATTGTACCACTATTTGTTCCTTTTACACGAATAGATACACCTATAACGGTTTCTCCATTCTCATCTTTTACAATACCCTTACAAGTGTTCTCTTGCTGTTCAACATTTATTCCACCTGTCTCATTAATAGACGATGCAAAACTTGTTGAAGATAGCATTACCATGAGCAGTAAGGCACTTAGTTTTTTTGATAATTTTAACATAAAAATAATGTAGATTAATAATGTTTTCATTGTGTAATATAGGCGCACTTTCCATAGTATTATGTCATTTTGCTATATTACTACTACAATTCAAAGGTTAAGATACAACAACTATTTTGATAATGGAACTAATTTTAACAGAAGTTTGAACAAACTTATTTCAATCCTAATTAGAGCCTATTTAGATTGTAGAAGGTCCTCAATCCTCATTAATGAGAGGCTGTTTTTAATGATAAAGGAATATGTTTTTGACTGAGATTAATTCATATGGTATTATTCTATTTTAACAAAAAGAAGCAATAAAAAGATAGCCTTTAGTTTTATGTTTTACAACATGTTTTATTGAGCCGATATGCTGTCTATTCTTGTCGAAGTAATGATGGACATAACTTTAGTTTCTCAAGATGATATTAGGAGTACAATTAATCTCTTAGGGAAGGGTATATTCAATAGTTAAACCTCTTTGAGAAATCTTATAGATTAAGTCTATGATTTTATTAGTCGTTTTTTTTAACGATCAATTTACGATACTACTTTCTTTTCATCTTTAGATATTATTCTATAGTAATATTTACCGTTATTTATATTAGTTTCGTAAATTAAGATTTAAAAGGACAATATTATGATTATTGGTTATGCTAGAGTTTCCACTAGAGAACAGAATTTGGAGAATCAAATTCGTATTCTAAAAGAAAATGGTTGTGAGCAAATATATAGCGATGTTGCTAGTGGTGTGCGAGAGGATAGAGAAGGGTTGAACAGTCTCCTTGAATTTGTGAGGGCTGGCGACACTATTCTGGTATATAAATTGGATAGAATATTTAGAAGCCTTAAAAATATGGTGCAGCTGATAGAGTTGTTTGATCAAAAAAATGTGAATTTTAAAAGTATCACAGAACCGCAATTTGACACAAGTTCTGCCAATGGAAAGTTATTCCTTCAGATATTTTCAGCTATTGCCGAATTTGAGCGGAACTTAATAAGTGAACGAACAAAGTCGGGATTGGAAGGAGCTCGTCGAAGAAACAAACTATTGGGAAGACCACGAGGGTTTAAGAAAGAAACTCTCGAAAAGTATCACTATGCAAACCATCTTTATAGCAATCAGAATCTATCTATCGACAAGTCTTGTGAAAAGGCTGGTATTAGTAAAACGACTTTTTATAGGGTAGATAAAGAATTAAAAGAGTAGATATATAAATATGCATTTAAATATTTATGTTTAATTTTTTTCTATCAAATTAATAGAACTAGAAGTTTTGAAATATAGTTTTGTAACTAGAGATGTCTTTGATAATCTTATCTTTTTGATATGTAAATTATGATTTGAGAAGAAATATCTCGTTTTTTTTGCTTAAATGTTCTTAAAAAGCGCTATATTGATAACTAAATGCAAAATAGATCTGCCCTTGTAGGGTAGGATATTGGATGCAATCGTCAAACTAAATACTTTATTTTATGAAATACACTTTAAAGAAGGGAGCAAATAGCTCTCTACAGAAGTTGACCAAAGTAATAGCTATGAGCCTACTTACTTTAGTTTTAGGTGTTGCTCCACTCTTTGGCTCCTCAGGAGATAAGGTGGATGATGCAAGTATAACTCAACAAGATAAAAAGACACAGAAGGGTGTTGTCTTAGACCAAAAGGGTTTTCCTCTTATTGGAGTGAGTGTAAAGGTAGAGGCTGCTGGAGGTGCTGTCGCAATTACCAATATGGATGGTGAGTTTACTATAACTGCAAAGCAAGGAGATATTATTGATGTTAGTTATCTTGGTTACACCTCTAAGAAAATAACTATTACAGATTTTAAAGACCTTAGAATAGATCTCTCAGAAGATGATGTCTTTCTAGGTGAAGTAGTTGTTACTGCACTTGGTATTAAAAGGGAGCAAAAAGCATTGAGCTACAACGTTCAAGAAATTAAGGGTGAGGAGCTTCTAGGCGTAAAGGATGCGAATTTGGTTAACTCTCTCGCAGGTAAAATTGCGGGAGTTAATATTAATGCATCAGCTGCTGGTGTTGGTGGTGCTACTCGTGTAGTGATGCGTGGGACAAAATCAATCTCAAAAGATAATAATGCACTCTATGTAATTGATGGAGTACCTATCTTCAACTCTAATCGAGGAGGTCTAGATCAAAATACAGAATATGAAAATGCTTCGGGTGGAGAGGGTATTTCTGATCTTAATCCAGAGGATATAGAGAGCATGTCTGTTTTGACAGGTCCGTCAGCAGCAGCTCTGTATGGTGCAAGTGCTGCAAATGGGGTGATATTAATTACAACCAAGCAAGGTAAAGCAGGAAAGCCTAAAGTGATCATCTCTAATCAAACAACATTTTCGAGACCATTTGTTATGCCATTTTCTCAAAATAGATACGGAAATAGTCCAAATTCATTCCGTAGTTGGGGAGATTTAACAGATAAAAGATATGACCCTAAAGATTATTTTGATACTGGAGCACAGCATCAAACTACAGCTAGTGTATCTATGGGTACAGAAACTAATCAGGTTTATATTTCTTTGGGTCTTACTGGAGCCGATGGTATTATACCAGGGAATGAGTACAATAAGCAGAATGTGAGTGTGCGTAATACGACTAAGTTTTTGAATGATAAAATGACGGTTGACTTTGGATTCTCATATATCAAGCAAAATGATAAAAATATGATTGCGCAAGGACAATATTATAATCCACTGTTGCCAGTATATACCTATCCTAGAAATGAGGTGTTCGGTGATGTTAAAAACTATGAATCATATGATCCAAGTTTGGGATACAATACTCAGAACTGGCAATGGGGAGATCAAAGTTTGACTATGCAAAACCCATATTGGATTCAGAACAGAAATCCAATGAAGAACAAGAAAGATCGTTACATGATGAATCTAAATGTGAAGTATGATATTTTAGATTGGTTAAATGTAGCAGGACGTGTACGATTTGATAACTCAGAAAACAACTACAGTCTAAAAAAATATGCAAGTACTATCGATAAGCTTATAAGCAGCAAAAATGGTGGATATAAGTCTACAAAAACAAGTGATAAACAAACTTATGCTGACCTTTTATTTAATGTAAATAAATATGTAGGAGATTATTCTGTGAATGCCAATATTGGTACGAGTTTTTCTGATATGAGATCTTTAGAAAACGGAGTTGATGGTTGGTTAGTTATACCTAACTATTTTGCTTGGTCGAATGTTGACAGAAATGACCCTAAATTAGATTTGATTGAAAATGGGTGGCATGAGCAAACACAATCTATATTTGCCAACTTCGAAATAGGTTGGAAAAGTATGGTGTATCTAACACTAACAGGGAGAAACGATTGGGCTTCACCTTTGGCAAATTCTAAAAGCAGTTCCTTCTTCTATCCATCAGTCGGACTTTCGGGAGTGGTCTCTGAGATATTAGATCTACCTAAATCAACTTATTTACAAGTTAGAGGGTCTTATGCTTCAGTAGGTTCGCCAATGCCTAGAAACCTAACTATACCTACTTATCCCAAAGAGGATGGAAAATGGCAATTTGCAACTTATATGCCTGTATCAAATCTCAAACCAGAGCGTACAGGTTCATGGGAGTTAGGTCTAAGCTCTAAATTCTTGAATAACAAGATTAACTTTGACTTCACTTGGTATAAATCAAATACGAAGAATCAAACTCTAAATGTACCTTTATCAAGTTCTTCTGCTTATAAATCAATGTATATCCAGACAGGTGATGTTCAGAATATGGGAGTAGAAATGTTGTTAGGTTCTAATCTCAATTTTGGAGAAGTTACATGGAATGGTACATTTACAGCTAGTTATAATAAGAATGAGATAAAAACCCTGATGGATGGTCAGTATTATGGACCAAGTGGTGAGCTGCTTGACAATATATCGAAGCTGCCTCAAGGGGGAGTTGGATCTGCTGAAATCATTCTAACAGAGGGTGGTACTCTAGGTGATTTGTATGTCAAACGAGCTCTTGCACGTAATGAAGATGGTAGCATCTTTGTAAATAAAGATGGCTTACCAGTACTTGAAAATGTAGAAGAAAAGGTTGGTTCAGTATTGCCTAAATGGAATCTTGGGTTTCGAAATGATTTTCACTACAAAGGGATTTCATTAGGATTCTTAGTCTCTGCACGATTTGGAGGTAAAGTGGCATCATATACACAGGCTATTATGGAAGGATTTGGAGCAGGAGAAAATTCAGCATACCATCGTGATATGGGTGGAGTCCCTACTGGAAATGGGGGAATGATAGATCCACAGAAATATTATCAAACTACTGCAAATCAAGAAGGACTTATGAGTGATTATATTTATAGTGCTAATAATATTCGTCTTCAAGAGCTTACGGTTGGATATACATTTCCTAAAGCATGGTTTAATAATGTAGCAAAACTACATGTCGCTTTTGTAGGGCGTAACCTTTGGATGATACATAATAAAGCTCCGTTTGACCCAGAAGCAACTGCATCAACAGGTACTTATTATCAAGGACTAGATTACTTTATGCCACCTAGCCTACGAAATCTAGGTTTCAAGGTGCGTGTTGAGTTTTAAATCTAAATAGTCATTTATTAAAAGAAACTATTATGAAAACAAATATAAAAAACATACTAACTTCAGTAGTAGGATTTTGTGCAGGAGCAATGATACTAGCATCATGTACATCCAACTTCGAAGAATTTAATAGAAATCCAGGAGAACCTACCGAACCTGAGATTAAACCATATCTTAGAGTATTGGCTTTTGAGCAAATGATCACTAATGTGTATTCATCACAAGAGAATAGTTATCAAATGAATCAAAATCTGATTGGAGACCCTTATGGACGTTATTTGTCTATTGCTAATAGTGGATGGTCAGCATCATTCTCTACTTTCAATGCGAGTGCAGGATGGCTCAACTATCCATTTGAGGATGTGTTGCCTAAATTTAATGGAGCATGGACAAAAGCCCAAGAGCTTTTAGCGGAAGATGAAGTTCCTGCCAAACATCTAATAGGTTGGTCAAACATATTGAGAGTAGCAGCTATGCATCGTTTGGCTGATATGTATGGACCAATTCCATACTCAGCTGTAGGAAGTGGAGCAATAAACTCGAAATATGATTCAGTGGAAGAGGTATATACAAATATGATGAAGGATCTGGATGTGGCAATAGCTGATATTACAGCATACATAGATGCCAACCCTCAGAATATTGTATTCTTAGATGGTGCTGATGTAGTATATAAAGGAGACTTGAAAAAGTGGGTAGTATTTGCAAACTCGTTGAAATTGCGTTTAGCGATGCGTACTGTATATATTCAACCAAGTATTGCTCAACAGAAAGCGGAAGAGGCTGTAAAGCATAAATATGGTGTAATTGTAGCCAATAGTGAAGCTCCAAGCTACAGGTTTGAGTCTGGAGGTAATCCTGTTCACAAAATGTCTACTGCATGGGGAGATTGTATGCCTGCGGCAGATATCATTACATATATGAATGGATACGCGGATCCTCGTATCGAGAAATACTTTAAAACAGCAACAATAAAAGACGCTGAAGGAAAATATGTTGGAGTTAGAACAGGTGTACCTCTAGAAGAAAAATCAGTTATGGGGCAATTCTCTAAAGTGACTTATGTGGAAGATGATCCTATGATATGGATTACTGCTGCCGAAGTTGCGTTTTTGAGAGCTGAAGGTGCTCTAAGAGGTTGGGATATGGGAGGTACAGCACAAGGATTCTATGAAACAGGAGTTCAACTCTCATTTGACCAATGGAAGGCACAAGGTGTAAACGATTATTTGAATGATAATGTAAGTACTCAGGCGGACTATGAAGACCCTAGAGATGCATATATAAAGGTTAAACCGAATGGCGAACCAGAGAAACCATATCAATCTATAAAAGCCATAAGTGATATTACTATTAAATGGGAAGGTGCCGATTTTGAAAGAAATTTAGAACGAATTATAACTCAGAAATGGATTGCTACATATCCATTAGGAACAGAGGCATGGTCGGAGCAACGAAGAACGGGATATCCTAAATTCTTCCCTGTATTAGTTAATGGTAGTACAGACCCTTCTTTAACTACGCATCTAGCTAGTCGTATTCCTTTTGCTCCTTCAGAGAAGGACCGCAATAGAGAAAACTATGACAAAGCAGTTCAGATGCTAGGCGCAGGTGGTGATAATTATGGAACACGTTTGTGGTGGGATGCAAAGCCAAATAAGTGGTAAGAAAAATAAAATATAGAATAATAATCCCCTTGATACTTCGTATGGTATCAAGGGGATTGTTCTATAAATATGGAAGATATAGGTTATTATAGAGGAGGAGAATCTACCATTATAAACAAACGTCCTAGTTACTTATTCAACAAAGAAGCAAAAAGTGATAAACTGCGGCATTTGATAGGAATGGAATAAAATTGTTTAATTGAGACTCAAAGAGAATTGAAGCGAAAATAAAAAGAGAAGTATAGGCAGGGCAGTCTGCTAGAAATATTTTAAATTATAGGTAGGGGGATATACATGTATCTCCAATATTAGGGGGGGAGTCTACACTAGATAGTTTCCCTCTCTCTTTTTAAACAAGTTATTTTAATACGTAGATGCAGATATTGTGTTGTAAAAGTCTCCATACAAGTAAATCCAAAAAACTTGAAAAAAGGTAGTTGCGCTGTCTGTGTATCTATTCAATTTTTTTAAATTAGGATAATGCTTTTTACAGCATATTGTTGAAAAAAACATTATCTTTACATCGTATTTCTATCCCGAGAGTGGGAGAATTACATTTTATAAATGAAAGCGTTAGCTTTATTCTTGTGCCCGAAACTTCGACAATTTCAATGCATAACAAGAGTAAGTGTTAATGCTCACGCCATAGGGCGTGGGCTAACTTATTCGTTATGCAGGTAGTCGAAGACCTTGGGTACGAGTATAGTTTAGTCCCACGCCTTCTGCATTTAATAAACACCATCATAGGGATTAGATGGAAAAACCAAACGATTATGAATAAAACACTATTGTACTTAACTACGGCGTTGCTTTGTTTGCTCTGCTATTCTTGTTCTAGCGATGAAGATAACATAGATGTGGACAATGGAGCAAAAGAAACCCTTCTAAGCCCTCCAACATGGATCATTGGAACATGGCAATCACAAACAGAAACAAGCAGTTCTTTTAAGGCTGAATTCACCAAAAGCAACCTAATCTTTACTATCATTACTTTGGGAGTAGAACAAACTAGAGATTTGATGGAGGAATCTAAAAACAGTGTAGTTCCTGTCACTCTGAACGAACTTGTTAAAACTGAAACAGAATACCATGTAAGTATTACTAGAGGTGCTGGGAGCAGCACCAGTAGAACTAATATATACAAGTTCAAGAAGAAGTCAAATGATGAGATTGTTTACACACTTCTCGGAATGGAAGAGGCTGATCCTGTATTAATCAAGAAATAGAATATTATGAAAAAATTACTATCATCACTATTTATCATCCTTCTTGTCTCTTGTAGTAACAGTGATGATGTTGATAACGTTTGTACTGAATGTTCTGCATCACTTAATGGTATGACTACAACACCAGCACAATTCTGCGGCTCTAAAGAAGAGGTAGAAAAATTTGAAAAGCGTTATCGGGATATTAATAAGAATGTATCCGTCACATGTACACGAAATAACAAATAATTTATAATTCGAATATCAATAAAAAATCAAATTATGAAACGAATAATTGTACTGACATTGTCAGTTATCTGCTTATTTAATATGGCTGTAGCACAAGATAAATATGCAACAGCAGAATCTGGTGAAAGAGTTATACTTCATAGTAATGGTAAATGGGAATATATAACAGAAGCCATAATAAAAGAAAAGTTTGTAGAGCCTAAAGGGGATCCTAAGAATCAAAAATCTTTAAAAGCTACAGATGCAACTGTGGCAGATATGAAAAAACATGTTTCTGTAGATTTAGATTGTCCAATTGAAAACATAATATTACTAAAACTATCGGAGCAGAAAGGAAATGCAATATATGACTTGGAGGCTTGTGGTCGGCAAATAAGATATAGACGAACAGGATCAGTATTTTTCAAAGATGGAGAGAATCCATTGGAGAATATAAAAATGCCATAATCTCGGTGTTCTCATAGATAAAGATAAATTGTTAAACACTAGTCAGACAAATATCTAACACAAAAAAAGCGAAACTCTTAAAACAAGACTGTTTCGCTTTTTATTTTGAGATTATTTCAGAAAGTAATCTTCCTATTATCATAGGTGAGTTGTGGAGTAAACTCTACTCCCTAATACATCTAACAGCAAAAGCTTCTCCTGTATAGCTTTGCGCCTGATCTAGAACGGCATCTTTGGATAGGTACATGGCTTGAGGAAAGCCTAATGGTGCAGAAGCTGTCCAATAGTGTCCTCCAGAGTCTTTTCCTGAGAGTTTTCCATCCTTTCCTGTTCTCGACCCAGTCAGAGGGTAGTATCCAAAGTTAGCCCAGTTCCAGCCTTCTTTAAAGTCGCTTGCTAGACCAAGAACAACACCCTTCCAAGGAGAAGCTCCATTGCTGTCTGTTGGCGGCACTCTCCAACCTTCGGGACAAGGATCCATTGGTGCCTTTGTTCCATCTTTGTCCCATCTTTTTAGCCATTTGGTGGTACGTGATGGAGAGAACCAATCGTAGTAAGGTGGAGTGGAATTAGTAATATATGCCAGTGGGTAATTGATGGCAGATTCCAGATTCTTACCTCCGATATCTTCACTTTCTATATTTCTTATTGTTACAACATCTCCATTGATATCGAAGAGTTGTGGCTCCTCACTACCATTAGTCAATGTGTTAGGAAACGGCGTGTTCCGCCCCCATTGATATAGCATTCCCCTACTCTCAGCACTATTTTCAGTGTTTGCCATTGCTCCCAGATTTCTATCCATCCAGATATGTCCATTGGCAGTTTGTTCGCCTACACTAGGAGTAGACCAGATATGCCACGCCCACATGATACGTCCATTCCACTCTACCCCAACGACAGCGTTGCCGTAGGTGTTTCCAATTTGGACTTCAAGGATAGAATCTTCGTTGACCTCATTTTGAGGTGGAAAATTTAACTTGCAGATAACTCCCTTGTTGTCCATCCAAATAACTTTGGCTGTAAGATTTGTAAATGGGATGCTACTGATAAGGTCTTCATCGTAATCGTCTCGGAAGTCTATCTGGTTCCACATTTTGTACGCTTTGGAGATGGGAATTCTCACTACTCCCGCTCCGTTTATGATATAGCTATTTGGTTCCTCTACTCCTTTTTTAGTAGTGCCAATAGTTGCACTTGATTTTCCTTGCACAGATGTCCATTCTTCTCCTGTCCAAAGATATACACCATTCGGAATATAGTTGCAATTCTCAGTCGAGGTGTGATAGACAAGCATTCCTGTCTGCGGTCTTAGATCTGTTTCAGTAACTCCTATATCCTTCAAGTCTCGGTATGATGTTAACTCTACTCTTGGCAAAAGCAACCCTTTAGTAGATGTTGTTCCATCTTGTTTCGTATCATACTCTCGTAGTTCAAGTAATGAACCTTCTTGGGGTGTAATAACAGAGCCAATCGTAACTTGGGCTGCTCCCTGATTTGCAATAGATGAAGTAAGGAGTAATACTATTAAGGTGCGATATATAGTTTTCATTACCATGTGTTATTTTTTTATCTGTATCAAATCTGAAGCTATCTTACAGTTCGTTTTATAAGCATCATCGCTATTCCCTAAAACAAGACGATAGTAACCAACCTTGGCATGAAGTAATTTCAGATCATGTTTATATGTTTGGTTGATGGCCACAGTTTCTCTCTTTTTCGAGATAATTGTCCACTCTTCTGGTTTCTCTAGGTTATTATTTGGACTATATATCCATGTTGTATGAATATCAGTTCCAAAAACACCTTCATTGATATAGTTTCCCTCGAGAAGAACCATCTCAGCATCTGACTTAATTTGATGTACTTGATTAGGAGTTCCGTTCAATTGTGTTGTAATATCATTTTCATTAAGCAGTCGTACTTCGATATCATCCATAGCCCAGTCGTTACCACTATTGCTAATTTCTAGATTAACAACTGCAAATTCTAGTTTTGTAACTCCAGCAGGTACAGTAAAATCTAAGCGATATTGCATCCACTTGTTGTGCCCAGATGTTCCACAGGGTACGTATTTAGGTGGTTGGTGAACATAACATCCATCTTCGAAACGATGTAGAACGATGTCAGAACTTTTTGATAATACTTTTTTTGATGTTTCGTCTCTTATCTCCAATCTTACACTTGGATCGGCTTTGTGTTTGGTTACACCTGCTTTCCCAAAACGTCCATTAAGATTTCCAAACCATACGCTTAGCACAAGATCTGATCCTTCGCACAAATCCTCAATATTGATACTATACATCGTTTCCTCAGTCATATTATTGTCTGGATCGCATAGAAACATATATCCTTTTTTTTCGCCAGGAAGACGATTCCCTTGATTAGTTCTATCCTCAAATGTCCAGAAATCGGCAATGTTAATTTCCTTCATAAGGTTATAGTAACCTATTTGTAGGGCATTTCCAGTTGTGTACTTGAGTAGCTTCCCTGCAGCACCTCGCATATTTCCAGTAGGATGTTTGAGTGGTTCTGATGGATCATTTCCACCAAAGTCTTCTTTAAACAATAGTGTTCCTCCAGTCACTCTAGGAACATTGGGCGGAAATGGAGGTGGAGGCGACTGTGCAAATATTGCTGTTGGGATGAGCAATAACAGTAAGATGTATAGATATGATTTCATTGTCTAAGTATAAGTAAGTCGGTTCGTTTGTCTTCGAAAAGAATGATTTAAGCTGTTAGATAATAGCTATAAGTTTTCATATAGGATATACAAAGTATTGTCTCGGATCTGGAGATTATATACCAAGAGTGATTATCTGATAAATTCTGATTGTCTATAAGCAACAGCGATGCGCTCTCTAAGAGAAGCCTGTTAGCCAATATCTATTCATGTGCATGTAAGTTGCTGCTATAGGATAACAGCCGTTTGTTGTTTGATAATTATAATTCTAGTGCTAAGATAAGTATTTTTAATAATGAGGAACAAATAAGTTTCAATTAATTGTCTTATTCAGAATCCTTAGTTTAAGGCGTATTTATATAATTATGTATTTATTTAAAAGCATATTTATATAAATAATCAAAGAGAGGATGTGGAACTTTTCATTCTCTTTGGGGAGGACTATCCTCTCTTAAAGGATGAGTAGATTAATCCGAATATTGATAGAGAAACAATATTAAAATTATTGTTTTGTTCTTTGCGTATATTTTACTCTTTCATTCGTTGCTATAAGTCATTCAGTAACAATGTAAACTTTCGTTTTATATAAATATGTACTTAAATATTTATATAAATACTCGTTTCATTAGCAGTACGCTATTTCATTAATAATATGTACTTTTGTAGAAAGCTAAAGCTAATGAGTATGAAAAATAATCAACTTAGTAGAATTCCTCAGAATTTCTCTTTTGACAAAGATGCGCTTCTCCGTACATTTGGAGAGGAATCAGCAATCATTAGAGACATAATAGTCTATGTGGCAAATTGCCAGTTCTCAGACTTGTGGGGGAATATTACATTCTCTATTGAAGATTTCTGTAGAGAGTTTGGTTATAGCCTCCTGGATAACGAATAGGGGCATCAACACCGCCAGACCCTGTGGGAGCTGTCGAGCCCCGGCGAGGCTGCGATAGCGGTGGGCCAGCCAACAGCGATGCCGACCGGGCCAGCCCCTTCAGGTGATTTACGCGGCCTTTAACGTTGTGTGCGCTTTTCTGCCACAATTGCCGGCCGTGCATAAATAGACGACCTTCAAAGTACCTGATGACTGACCAAGCGCCCGCTATCGAACAACTCCTGAAAAACCTCGATCACGCCATGCTCGCCGACCGCCACCGCTTGCGTCGGCAGTTGCTTGAGCTGCGCAAGAAACCCGATGAGGAGAAGCTGGCGCAGTGGGTGGCGCGCATGCAGGCGTCGTGTGCCCAGGTCACGGCGCGCGCGGCCAGCGTGCCGCAGGTTCGCTATGACGACAGCCTGCCCATCGCCGCCAAGCGCGACGAGATCAAGGCCGCGCTGCAAAAGCACCAGGTGCTGATCATCGCGGGCGAGACCGGCTCGGGTAAAACCACGCAGTTGCCGAAGATCTGCCTGGAAATCGGTCGCGGCCAGTACGGCTTGATCGGTCATACCCAGCCCCGGCGTATCGCCGCGCGCAGTGTGGCGAGCCGGGTCGCGGACGAGTTGGCCACGCCGCTGGGGGCGCTGGTGGGTTATCAGGTGCGGTTCGAGGACCAGAGCGATTCCAACACCCTGATCAAGTTGATGACCGACGGCATCCTGCTCGCCGAGACCCAGAACGATCGCTACCTCGAACGCTACGACACGATCATCGTCGACGAAGCCCACGAGCGCAGCCTGAACATCGATTTCCTGCTCGGCTACCTGAAGACCCTGCTGCCGCGCCGTCCCGACCTCAAAGTCATCATCACCTCGGCCACCATCGACCTGGAGCGCTTTTCCAAGCACTTCGACGATGCGCCGATTGTCGAGGTCTCGGGGCGTACGTTCCCGGTGGAAACCTGGTACCGCCCGCTGACCCTGGAGCAGGACGAAGAGGGCAACCGCGTCGAAGACGACTTGACCGTGGACCAGGCGATCCTCGCCACCCTCGATGAAATCGCCGCCTTTGAGCGCAGCGAGCGCAAGAGCCCTGGCGATGTGCTGGTGTTCCTGCCCGGTGAGCGCGAGATCCGCGATGCCGCCGATATGCTGCGCAAGGCCCAGCTCAAGCACACCGAAATCCTGCCGTTGTACGCGCGCCTGTCACCGGCCGAACAGCAGCGCATTTTCCAGTCCCATCCGGGGCGGCGCGTGGTGCTGGCGACCAACGTTGCGGAAACCTCGCTGACCGTGCCTGGCATCCGCTACGTGATCGACAGCGGCACCGCACGCATCAGCCGCTACAGCTACCGCGCCAAGGTCCAGCGCCTGCCGATCGAGGCGATTTCCCAGGCCAGCGCCAACCAGCGTAAAGGCCGTTGCGGCCGGGTCGAGCCGGGCATTTGCGTGCGCCTGTACAGCGAAGAGGATTTCCTCGGTCGCCCGGAATTTACCGACCCGGAGATCCTGCGTACCAACCTTGCGGCCGTGATCCTGCAGATGCTGCACCTGCGCCTGGGCGAAATCACCGACTTCCCGTTTATCGAGCCGCCGGATGGCAAGGCCATCAGCGATGGTTTCAACCTGCTGCAGGAACTCTCGGCAGTAGACCGCAATAGCCAACTGACACCCCTGGGCCGGCAACTGGCGCGCCTGCCGGTGGACCCGCGCATGGGTCGCATGTTGCTGGAAGCGGCCAAGCTTGGCAGTTTGCAGGAAGTGCTGATCGTCGCCAGCGCCATGTCGATCCAGGACCCGCGCGAGCGCCCGCCGGAGCGCCAGCAAGCGGCCGACCAGGCCCACGCGCAATGGACGGATCCCGATTCGGACTTCGCCGGGCTGGTCAATTTGTGGCGCGGCTTTGAAGAGCAGCGCCAGGAACTGACCGCCAGCCCGCTGCGCAACTGGTGTCGCAAGAACTTCCTCAACTACCTGCGCCTGCGCGAGTGGCGCGATTCCCATCGCCAGTTGAGCCTGATCTGCCGCGATATGCAGCTGACGGTCAACAAGGAACCGGCGGACTTCCCGAAACTGCACAAGGCGGTGCTGTCCGGCCTGCTGAGCCAGATCGGCCAGAAAACCGAAGACGGCGATTACCTGGGGGCCCGTCAGCGGCGCTTCTGGATTCATCCCTCCTCGGGGATCGGCAAGAAGCGTCCGCAATGGTTGATGACCGCCGAACTGGTGGAAACCACCAAGCTGTATGCGCGCATGGTGGCCAAGATCGATGCCGACTGGATCGAGCCATTGGCCGGGCACCTGATCAAGAAAAACCACTTCGAACCCCATTGGGAGAAGAAGCGCGGCCAGGTCGTGGCCTTTGAGCAGATCACGTTGTTCGGTTTGATTGTGGTGGGGCGCAGGCCCGTGCATTACGGGCCGGTGGACCCTGTGGTGTCCCGCGAGCTGTTTATCCGCGAAGGCCTGGTGCGTGGCGAGATCCAATCCCGGGCCAAGTGCCTGGCCGCAAACCAGCAGTTGCTGGAGCAATTGGACGAGCTGGAAGCCAAGGCCCGGCGCCGCGATATCCTGGCCGACGAGGAAACCCTGTACGCCTTCTACGACGCGCGCCTGCCGGCGGAGATTCATCAGACGGCGACCTTCGACAGTTGGTACAAGATCACCAGCCAGAAAGACCCGCAACTGCTGATCATGCGCGAAGAAGACGTGCTGGCCCGCGAGGCCAGCGAGGTCACCGCCGCCCATTACCCCGACACCTTGCACCTGGGCGACCTGGCCCTGGCCTTGAGTTACCACTTTGAACCCAACCACCCGCGCGACGGCGTGACCTTGCGCGTGCCGGCGCCGCTGTTGCCGGCCTTGCCCGC
This sequence comes from Dysgonomonas sp., assembly GCA_030151105.1. GTDB lineage: Bacteria > Bacteroidota > Bacteroidia > Bacteroidales > Dysgonomonadaceae > Dysgonomonas. The sequence goes on along the minus strand of JASLEN010000081.1, from coordinate 468 downwards.
CGAGCGTCTGGAATGGCTGGTGCCCGGGCTGATCGAAGCCAAGTGCATTGCCCTGGTGCGCAACCTGCCCAAGGCCCTGCGCAAGAACTTCGTGCCGGTGCCGGACTTCGTCAAGGCCGCGCTGCAACGTATCGAATTTGCCCAGGGCTCGCTGCCCCAGGCGCTGGGGCGCGAACTGTTGCGCATGACCGGTGTACGGGTCAGCGATGAAGCCTGGAGCGAAGCGGCGCAGCAGGTGGAAAACCACCTGAAGATGAACCTGGAAGTGGTCGACGCCCAGGGTAAGTTCCTCGGCGAAGGCCGCGACCTGGCAGCGTTGACTGCGCGGTTTGTCGAAGCCAGCCAGGCTGCCCTGGCAGTGCCGCAGACTGCCAAAAGCCAGCAGCCATACCAAAAGCGATGACTTTAAACAATTCGCCCATTTCATGGGTGGCGAGTAATTTTTGGCAGGCGGCAGTGGCTTGAATA